>JALSHX010000251.1 GCA_026982025.1 Aquificaceae bacterium
AGCTTCATGTATCTCAAATGTAATACGGAGTGCGCGTCGGTAACCACTGCCAGAGTAACGCCTTTTTCGGTACATAGCCTTATCCATTCGGGAGACAGGTCAACACGATATGTATTAATTTCAAGGGCTGTTCCCGTTTCAAGAGCCTGATCTATTATTCTGTGCATATCAAGAGGATAGCCCTCCCTCTGGCCCGGAGATTTTCCCGAGGGGTGACCTATAAGGTTAACAAAGGGATTTTCCATAGCTTTCAGGATTCTAAGGGTGTTGTCCTGATTGAATCTTGAGTGTATGGAAGCCACAACAAAGTCAAAGCCTTCCAGGAGAGAATCTGGAAGGTCAAGGGTGCCGTCTGGAAGAATGTCCACCTCACATCCCTTTAAGATGTAGAAACCCTGTGGGTTGTAAATCTTGTTCAGGTTTTCAATTTCCTTCCACTGCTTTTCGTACCTTAAGGGGTCAAGTCCGTTTGCCTGCTTCTGGCTCCGGGAGTGATCTCCGATTACAATGTACTGGTACCCCATTTCAAAACACGCCTTAACCATTTCCTCAAGGGTGGCGACACCGTCACTCCAGTTGGTGTGCATGTGAAAGTCGCCTTTAATGTTCTTTAATTCAACGAGCCGGGGGATTTTCCATTCCCGGGCAAGCTCAATCTCACCCCAATTTTCCCTAATTTCTGGCGGTGGGCACTGCATTCCTATGACTTTATAAACCTCTTCCTCCGTCCTACCCGCTATTTTTTCATCATCTTCCACCCTGAAAACTCCGTATTCATTGACCTTCAATCCCATTTCCTTTGCTATGTCCCTTATCCTGACATTGTGCTCCTTTGATCCTGTAAAATACTGGAGTGCGGCGCCCCAGCTCATTGGTTCAACCGTCCTCAGGTCAACCTGTCTTCCGTTTTTCAAAACCACGCTTGACTTAGTTTCCCCCTTGGCAATTATTCTTTCAACCTCATCCCAGCGGGTGAAGTGATCATGGACAGGACCCCAGTTCTGCTTTTGCGCACTCACAAGAATGTCAATGTCTCCGATCGTCTCCTTGACACGGCGAAGACTGCCCGCCACAGAAATATCTTCAATTGCACCGCACTCTTGCATGTACTCAATAAGTTCCTGTGCAATTGTGTATGCTTCAACGAGGGGTATCCGTTCCTTTGTACTTTTCCACAGCTCAAGACCTTTAAGGATGTTCTGAACCTTTTTGGGACCGAAGCCCGGGAGCATCTCAAGAGAACCGTCCCTTAAAACCCTGAAGAAGTCTTCCCTGCTCCTGACCTTGAGTTTGTCATATGCAAGCCTGAGGGTTTTGGGACCGATCCCCGGGACATCCATGAGGTCTATGAGGTCTTCGGGAACCTTCTTTCGTAGTTCTTCGTACTTTTTTATCTTTCCGGTTTTGAGGTACTCCTCAATTTTCTTTACCGTTGATTCCCCGATGCCTGGAATTTCGGCGAGCTTTCCGGACTTGTACAGTTCTTCAATATCCTCCGCTGTTTCGCCGATCAGGTCGGCAACCCTTCTGTAGGTGTTTATTCTGAACCTGCTGTCTCCGAGAAACTCAAGAATGTCAGCCATCCTTTCAAATATTTCTGATATTTCCTTATTCTTCTTGTGCATTACACTATTAAAATTAGCTACAATCTCTTAGCCCATCAACGAATATAGGCGGAGGTTTTAAATGGCTATGGATGCTGACCTTGTCATCATAGGAGCCGGAAGCGGTGGATACGAGGCGGGTTTATACGCATACAGAAGGGGTCTAAAAACGGTTCTCGTTGAACTTTCTCCTGAAACGGTAGGCGGAAACTGTCTTAATAAGGGGTGCATACCCTCAAAGTACATGAGATACGGTGCCCACCTTATTGAGCGGTTCGGAATTATGGAAAGGTGGGGAATAGAGGCTCAAAAGCCATCAATAAACTACGAAGCACTTAAAAGGGGAAGGGATAATGTTGTTGTATCAATAAGAGAAAACTTTAAGAAGTTCGCCGGCCAGATTAACCTGCCGATTATTTACGGCAGGGGGGTAATCAGGGATAAAAACACGGTATATATAGAGGGTGCGGACGAGATTATAAAAACAAAGTTTATTCTCCTCTCCACAGGTTCAAAGCCCTCTCCAGCAGGAAATCTGATTCCCGACGGCAGGTATATCCTTGATACGGACCAGATATGGGATATTGAACAATTACCCAAGACAATTCTCATTGTCGGCGGGGGAGCGGTGGGAGTTGAGTTTGCCTATATTTTTAGAGCTTACGGTGCAGAGGTTACCCTCGTTGAGGTTAAAAGAAGGATTCTCCCCGTTGATGACATCCCCGAGGACTCTGCAAGGTATCTTGGAAGAAAGTTAAAAAGTCTGGGAGTTGACATAAGGACCAAAACGACTGTTGAGAGCTGGGAAAAGACGCCTTCCGGCGTGAGGGTCCTTCTCTCAGATGGGGAACAGCTTGAGGCTGATTTTATTCTCCTCGCCGCGGGAAGGACTCCAAACACCGAAGCAATAGGCCTTGAAGAGGTGGGGGTTGAAACTGACGCAAGGGGCTTTGTCAGGGTTGATGAATTTTCCAGAACAACTGTTGACAACATATACGCCTGCGGAGACATAACCTCACCCCTGATGCTTGCACACAAATCAATGTACGAGGGCAAGATTGCTGTTAATCATATGATGGGGGACGAGTCATGGAAAAGGGACGAGAGAATAATCCCCAAGATTATTTACTCCGCCTTTGAAGTTGCAAGTGTCGGTTTGACCGAAGACGAGGCTGAGGACGAAGGATATGAAGTAAAGGTGGGCGTCACCTCTTTTGTCCCCAATCCTAAGGCGATGGACGACGGTGAAAATGAGGGCTTTGTGAGAATTGTTGCGGACGAGGAGACGGGTAAAATTCTGGGCTGTCACATTGTGGGTCCAATGGCAGGAGAGCTCATCCATCAGGCTGTCCACATGATAAGGGCAGACCTGGACGTTGAGTTTGCATCCAAAGCCATGTACTCCCACCCTTCTCTCTCGGAAGCCCTCGGTCAGAGCGCCTCAGAAATTTTTTACGGTCCAATAAGCTGGACTAAAACCTGACCTCGCAGGTCTGGTCGTATTCAATCAGCTCTTTAATGGAGGGTTTTTCTCCGCAAAGGGGACACTGAGGATCTTTTCTGAGTTTGACCTTCCTGAAGTCCATGGAAAGGGCATCCATGATTAGGAGTTTGCCGACGAGACTTTCTCCTATGCCGAGAATTACCTTTATTGCCTCCGTTGCCTGAATGCATCCCATTATTCCCCCGATTGACCCGAGAATACCCGCTTCCTGACATGAAGGGACCAGACCGGGGGGTGGGGGTTCCGGGAAGAGGCATCTGTAGCACGGGGAATTTTTTTTATCTCTGAAGTCAAAGACGGTGCATTGACCTTCAAATCTTAGCATCGCTGCTGAGACGAGTGGTTTGCCCGCAAAGTAGCAGGCGTCGTTTATCAAAAACCTCGTGGGAAAGTTGTCGGTCCCGTCAAGAATAACATCGTAATCCTTGATAAGTTCCATAATGTTGTCCTTATTCACCATCTCGTTGTGGGTGATTATTTGCACATCCGGGTTCAAGGATGTCAGGGTTTTCTTTGCTGATTCCACCTTGGGTGTTCCCACCCTGTCGGTAGTGTGAAGTATTTGCCTCTGGAGGTTGGAAAAGTCAACATTGTCATAATCAACTATGCCCACCTTGCCGACGCCGGCAGCAACGAGATAATACAGGGCGGGGGATCCGAGTCCTCCAGCGCCGATTACCAGTACGCTTGAAGAAAGTAGCTTCTCCTGACCCTTACCGCCCACTTCGGGCAAAATTATGTGCCTTGCGTACCTCTTGATCTGTTCTTCAGTGAACTGAAACATGACTATAAAATATAACACCGGGCACACGTTTATCCACCTTCACATTTTTCTCTTCAGAACCTTTAATGTTCTGAGAAGTTTGCGATCCCCTCTTACGGATGTGAGGTAAACTTTTGCGCTTCCGATGTTAAACTTGATTTCAAACCTTACCGGAATCAGACTGACCCTATCAATCCATATTAGCCACTTTCCCCTCGGTTTGAGCGTTCCTTTAGTTTCAATTTCGGGAATCAGAACTACCTTCCAGGTGCTGTATTCAATTCCATTAACTTTGATCACTTCCTCACCCGTTGTCCTATAAGAGATATTTTGTATCTTCTCATCGTAGAAAAGCTGAATATAACCACCTCTTGTGTTGGGTGTATCAAGGTAGAGCGCAAGTGAGGCGGAGAAGGGATCATAGAGAAAGACAGAAGACTCATAAAATCCCCTCTTTATTTCTTCCCTTTCCTCGTCATCATTAAAGAGAATAATGCTGTAATCAACTCCCTTCCGGTTAAAGTGATAGTAGTGGTCCCTTTCGTATTCACCCTCCCTCTGGAAGAGCTCAAAGTAAACAGGCTTAAACCCTTCAAGCTCAGATTTGCCCCAGTTGTGAACCCTGTGAACTATTTTCCCGATGACTATGGTTTTGACCCACGAGCTTATAGTGAGCTTTTCCCCTTCCTGCTTGTATGCAACACAGCTTTCTGCAACGGGAAGGAAGAGTACAAAAACCCTGTAGCATGTTTCCAGACTGCCTGAATATGACATTAAAGGTATAAAGACAAGGAGGAGAAGGGACCTCATTGCATGAGGACCCGGTTGACTTCCTCAAGGGAGGTTATTCCTTTTTTAACCTTAAGCAGTCCCGAGCCAAAGAGGGTCCTCATTCCGTTTTTCTTTGCAACCTCGCGGATCTCATCGGCCGTGGCACCCCTTATAATTAATTTTCTGAGCTCATCATCTATTTCCATAATCTCGTGAACTGCAGTCCTCCCCTTATATCCGGTGAAGTTGCACACCTCACACCCTTTTTCGCTGGCTTTGAATATGGTAAGGTCCTCCGATGTGTCTTTGATGAGCCCCATTCTTACCATTGCCTCTTTGGGAATGTCATGGGGTCTTTTGCAGTTATTGCAAAGTCTTCTTACAAGTCTCTGGGCAACAACGAGGACTAAGGATGATCCGACGAGGAACGGTTCAATTCCCATGTCCGTTAATCTTGAAATAGTGGTGGGAGCGTCGTTTGTGTGCAGGGTGGAAAAGACAAGGTGACCGGTCAGTGATGCCCTTATGGCTATGTCTCCCGTTTCCTGGTCCCTGATCTCACCCACGAGTATGATGTCCGGGTCCTGCCTGAGAAATGCCCTCAGAACATTGGAAAAGGTCAGTCCGATTCTTTCGTTGACCTGAACCTGATTTATCCCCGCAATCGCAACCTCAACGGGATCCTCCGCGGTCATTATATTCACGTCCGGCTGGTTTCTCTCCATAAGGGCGGAGTAAAGGGTTGTTGTTTTACCGGACCCGGTGGGTCCCGTTACGAGGATCATTCCCCACGGCTTCCAGATGGCGTTTCTGAACTTTTCAAGGTCGTCTTCTTCAAAGCCGAGGTCTTCAAGCTTAACATTCAGGTACTTTTCCGCCTCCTGAATCCTCATGACCACCTTTTCGCCGTAAACGGTGGGTACCGTTGAAACTCTGAGGTCTATCTTTTTCCCCTCAATTTTTATTCTTATCCTTCCGTCCTGAGGCTTTCTCTTTTCCGCTATGTCAAGGTTTGACATGATCTTGTATCTCGCCACGAGGCTGTCTTTTATGTTTATTGGTAGCTGATGGTAAATCTTTAGAACGCCGTCAACCCTGTACCTGACTATTACTTTCTTCTCAAAGGGCTCAACATGAATGTCCGATGCGCCCATACTGACGGATTCATAGATAAGACCGTTTGCGAGTTTAACGATGGGAGCGTCTTCCGATGCGTGCATGAGCTGGTCAATTGTGGGTTCTTCCTCTTCCTTTTCAATCTCAACATTAGCATCCTGAATTTGATTGAGCACATCTCCCAGCTTGGGAAATTGCTTTTCAAGAACCTTTTCAATTGTTGATAGAGGTGCAAAATAGGGCTTGATAGCGGTCGCTTTTGTGTGAAATCTCAGTTCGTTTATAAGGCTCTGATTGAGGGGGTTCAGCATAAGGACATGGAGATTCCCCTTTTCGTATTTAACGGGAACGATCTTGTACTTTCTCAGGAACTCCTGAGGCAAAGAGTTGAGAATGTGGGAAGGGATATCAATGTTTTCAACGCTCCCCTTCCACAGCTTTTGGGGCAGTATATTCTGGAAAAAGGCTTGAATGTCCTTTTCCGATAAAATTCCAAGCCTCAGAAGGGTCTGGAATATGTCCTCATCGTCTCTTGCTTCTGCAACCGCCCTCTTGGCATCCTCTTCCTTCAAAAACCCTGCCTTAATTAGAAGATTAATTATCCTCTCATGTTCCATAGCTCTCCCCTTCCGTAGGGAAATCTCCCCTCTCTACATCCAATTTAAACATTTTAAGAGCATCCTTAAATATTTTAGCTCCTTCGGCATATCTTCTAACAAATTTAGGTTTTGCGTAATCAACAAGCCCGACAAGGTCATGGAAGACGAGAACCTGTCCGTCGCAGAATTTTCCCGCACCGATTCCGATGGTTATTGCCGACGAGCTTTCGGTAATTTCTTTTGCGATTCTCCACGGAACGCTCTCAAGCACAATCATAAACGCTCCCGCATCTTCAAGAACCTTGAAGTCCCTTTTCAGCTTTTCCGCCTCTTCCTCTTCCTTTCCGACAACCTTCGGACCCCCGAATCTGTGATGGGACTGGGGGAGGTACCCCACATGACCGACAACGGGTATCCCGTAACCTACGAGCTTATGGACGAGATCAGCAACCACCTCGCCTCCTTCAAGCTTAACTGCCTGAGCTCCGGTTTCCTTAAGAACCCTACCGCAGTTTCTGATTCCCTCTTCAAGGGAAGGCTGATAGCTCATAAATGGCATGTCCACTATTAAAAAACGCGTGGGTGCTCCCTTTCTGACAGCCTTTGTGTGGTAAATGATCTCGTCAAGGGTGACGGGGAGTGTTGTGTCGTTTCCTTGAAAGACCATACCCAGAGAATCACCAACGAGAAGGCAGTCAATTCCCGTCTCCTCACAGTATTTTGCAGACAGAAAATCATAAGTGGAGATCATTGTTATTTTTTTGCCCTCCCTCTTTTTTCGCTTCAGAGTTCTTACCGTGACCTGTTCCATAAATTTATTGTAATTCCGTTGAGACCATAATGAGAATAACTCCTATTACAACAAGAAGGGCACCGGCAAGCTTCAGAAAGTTAAAGGATTCCCCGAGGAGAAGGAAGGCAAGCACGCTTGCCCACAGGGGAGAGCTTGCAACGATGGGTGCCACCACCGAAACCTCACCGGCTTTAATTGCCTTGTAGTAAAAGAGGAGACCGAGAAAACCAGAAACGAATCCCCCGAGGCATATAGTTGCTATGTCTCTGAGAGGATAGTTTATTGATTCCCTTGTTACGAGGAGAAAGATCATTGCGAATATTGAGGCGGTTAGGTTGTGAAGGAAGATCCCTGCGAGGGGGGTGACCTCTCCTCTCAGCCCTACCTTAAATATAAGGGGAGCGGTGCTCCAGATTAGTGCAGAAAAGAGGGCAAATATTACTGCCTTCACAACTCAAAGACTCCGATTATAGGAGCATGGTCAGATGGTTTGGGATTCCTTCTTTTTCTGGGCCACATGTCCACATAAACTTCCTTAAGGTTTTCAATAAGCGGTTCTGTTATAAGTATGTAGTCAATTCTCATTCCCTTGTCCTTCCAGACCATCCCTCCGATGTAATCCCACCATGTGAACTGAATCTTGTCAGGATAGAGGTGCCTGAAGGCATCAATGAAACCCCACTCCAGAATTCTGTTGAAGGATTCCCTTTCTTCGGGCATTGTTCCTATGGTGTCTCTCAGGATCTGGGGATCAAAGACATCTATGTCATCCCTCGCAACGTTAAAGTCTCCCACCATAATTATCCTGTCAGAGGGTGAGAAGTTATTTTTTAGAAATTCAAGGAGCTTTTCGTAAAAGCTGATCTTGTAGTAAAACTTTTCCGTTCCTCTAACATCACCGTGAGGTGCATAAACATTGATTATCCAGAGATCACCGAACCTTGCGGAAATCAACCTCTTTTGCCCGTCAAATTCTTCGTCTCCCATTCCCTTAACAACCTCCGAAGGCTCCTGCTTGGAGCAAATACAGACGCCGTTGTAACCCTTCTGAGCGTTAACTTGGCAGGAATAACCTATATTTCGGAAATCGCCGAATGGAAAGTTCTTTTCCTCCTGCTTTAGCTCCTGCAGGCAGAGAATATCCACCGGTTCCCTCTCAAGCCATTGAAAAAGCAGGTCTTTTCTTGCCTTTATGGAATTAACGTTGTGGGAAGCTATCTTCATTTTCGGCTCCTTTTTGTGGCGGAGGGGGTGGGATTCGAACCCACGGAGGGCTACAAACCCTCAAGTGATTTCAAATCACCCGCCTTCGTCCGCTCGGCCACCCCTCCGGCGATATATAATTTAGCACATGCCGTAAACCGGGATCCTGTACCTCTCCGCTTTTTTAAAAAACTCCTCTCCATCAATGACGAACACCCTTCCCGCTTCAATAAAAAGGGCGTCAGCTCCCGTTTTTTTCATTGCCTCAAGGGTTTCAATTCCCACGCCCGGTACATCTATTCTGAAGTCCTGATGCTTTCTTGATACTTTGATGACTCTTGTGCCTTTTCCCGCAATCCTGCCACCTCTTTCAATGGTCCTCTGAGTTCCTTCCATTGCCTCCACGGCGACCACGGCTTTGTCCTTTACAACTATGGTCTGACCAACATCAAGGGTAGCAATCTCCCTTGCGATCGGAAATCCGAAGCTGGCGTCCTCAAGGGCTTCCCTTGAAGGGGCGATTCTCGTTAACGGACCTTCACCGGCGAGAAGGTCTTCAAGATAGGGCTTTGGGTCTATAAAGGTAAAACCCTTTTCTTCAAGGGACTCAATGAATGCTCTTAGTACGCTTTCCGCCCTTCTGTCCTTGGCTCTTCTGAGAATATTAAGAGCTGTTAGGTCAAATCCGAATATGGCTGTATAGATCATTCTGTGTTCAAACTTTCCGAGCATAACTATTCCTTCAACTCTCCTCTTTTCAAGAATTTTGAGCAACTTTCCAACCCTGCCCATGGGGAGGGAATAATCACTCTTTGTTTCTGTTACTCCGTCAATGCCGATGGTAACCACATCGTCGCCCTTTTTAAGGGCGTTTTCTCTGAAGACTTCGGGAAGCCTTCCTTTCCCCGCTATAAGTCCGATGACCATTTGGAAAAATACTTTAAAATATCATACTGTATGGAAGTTCGGCTGATCATTTCTGCCAGCAAGAACATAATTTTTTCATTTCTCATAAAGGGCATGGACATATCGGAGATAAAAGTTGAAAAGAGGGATGGACCGAGAATAGCGGGAAGCATCTGCAAGGGAAAGGTAAGGAGGCTTGCACCAAGTCTTGACGGTGCCTTCGTTGACATAGGACTTGAGAGGGAAGCTTACCTTCCTCTCAAGGATATGCCCGGCTATGAAGGTGCGGAGCCACCTCAAATCGGGTCCTCCGTGCTTGTTCAGGTTAGGAGAGAGCCCATTGAGGAAAAGGGTGCCAAGGTTTCAGGCAGGATTTCAATCCCGGGAAAGTTCCTGATCTACCTGCCCAACTCAGAAGGAGTCTTTGTATCATCAAAGATAGATTCGGAGCGTGAGCGCGCAAGGTTTCAATCAATCTTTGAAAATACACTTGAGGGGGACGGCGTAATAGTCAGAACATCCGCGGTGGGAGTTTCGGAGGAACTGCTCCTTAACGAGCTTGATTACTTGAGGCACAGGTGGAAGGAGATCAGAAAAAAATCGGACAGGGTGGATCAGGGAATAATTTACGAGGAACTGCCCCAGTACTTTCAGACGGTTAGGGATAACTGGCAGGACATTAAGGAAATAGTGGTTGATGACAGGGAGGTGTGGACCGAGATAGTGTCTCACATTGAGAACGGTTACAGGGAGCTGGTTGATAGGATAAGGTATGTTAAGAACATAAGCGTGTTCTTCAAGAAGTACGACCTTGACAGGGCTCTTACCAAGCTCTTTACGAGATATGTCTGGCTTAAAAGCGGTGGATACATAGTAATTGAGGAAACGGAGGCTATGACGGTTATTGATGTTAACAGCGGTTCGGGTTGCGGTGAATCCCTTGAGGAGAACGCCCTTTCCACGAACCTTGAGGCTGCGGAGGAGATAGCGAGACAGATACGCCTGAGGGACATAGGCGGAATTATTATCATTGACTTTATTGACATGAAGGATAAAAAAAGCCGGGATACACTTATTACAAGGTTCAGGGAGCTGTTTGCCGAT
>JALSHX010000252.1 GCA_026982025.1 Aquificaceae bacterium
ACTGAACCAACCGATATGCTTGTATATAAGCCTCCTCCCTTAGTCCAAGAAGTTCCAGCCAAGGCTCTGTTTATTGAAAAGATAGAGTTTTTCACAGTGAGCGAAGCTGTTCCAGATGGCGCTGTGAATCTCAGGCCCGCACCATACAAGTCTTCTGTAAAATTGCCAAGGAACTTTGAATCTTCTACGATTGCCTCTCCCCCGGAAATATCAATCCAAAGTCCGCCGTAGGATTCTGAGAAGTCACAGTTTTTAATAAGAACTGTTCCTGCATCCATTCGTACTAAAACACTATAGGGTTGAGTATCAGAACCGCCCTGAAGAAATTTAATTCCTTCAATAGTTACTGTAGCGCTCCCGCTCCCTCTTATATAAACAACCAGAATTTTTGTGTCAGGAACATCGTCCCTGTTGGAATCTCCAGACATTGATACAATTGAATTTTGGTCTTCGGGCTTTATGGTAAGGCTCCCCCTTGATGGTTCTGCACTGTAATATACCGGAGAGCTTAAACGGTAATCAACCAAGTCAGACGGGTTTTTCTTCAGGTATATTGTGTCATCTTCTGAGTTATTAGCTGCCACAATCAGGGCGGTTTGGAAGTCGCATGGATTTGACTGAGTGCATTCGGTTCCCGACCCCGCGGGGGAAACATATAGTTCCGCACTCCAGAGGAGAGCGGATGTGAGAACCGTAAGAAACCCCAGCCGAATTGGTGTTGCAATCCCCATCTTCTTTACCTCCCTATATTCGGCAGATTGGAACCGGTGAAAAGTGATGTCCCCCTCCGCCTTTTAATATTATTTTTGACAACTTTAGGCGGAGGGGTGTGAAAATTACCAAAAACCTCCTCCCGTTCCCCTTTTGTTATTGTCCGCTGATGTTTCCGTATGTTGTGAGAAGGTTGTAGTTTGAGATCACCGTGTTTTCTCCGTAAATGTTTTCCTGTATGCGAACAGCTCCCCTGTCTCCGTCGTAGTCGTAGTCCGCGTCCACATAAAGGTCATCACCGTCATTGCATCCCTCATCCGCCCAGTTATCGCTGATGATGTTGTTTTCAACCACAACATGGTCGTCCCTGTCCTTCACGCTTACGAAGGCTCCACCTCCCCTGTACTTGGCAAAGTTTCCTACCATCATGTTGTTTGACATTTCCACATCCTCTTCAGAGTAAATAAGTGCCCCTCCACCCCTCGTTCCCGTGAAGTTATCCCAGAAGATGCTCTTCTTCACTGTTACCTTGCTTTGGGATGAGATATACAGCGCTCCTCCCATGTCGGAACTCTGATTGCTCATAAACTCAGAATTGGATACAAGAACCATCCCTTTGCTCTGTATGTTAAGTGCGCCGGTGAAAACACCCTGATTTTTTGAGAATGTAGTTCCCAGAACCCTTACGATACCATTGCCCTCCATTTTGATGGAGACGGCTCCGCCTTTTCTTGAGAAGTTGGAGACGAATCTGGAATTTATTATCTGAACCTCCCCCTCCTCAGCCGTTATTTTCAGAGCACCTCCCTCTTTATCGGAAGCGTTATGCCTGAAGGATGATCCTATGACCTTCACCGAACCGTTCAGTTCAGATCTGACCACAAGTGCACCCCCCTCCTTTACCTTATCTGCACCGCTGAACTCGGAGCTTTTAATAGTTGCGTCTGCCCCCACCATGTTCAGCTCAACCCCACCGCCGATGAATCTCAGATCTTCAAGGTTGACCTGTCCCGCACTGGTTATGTTGAGAATTCTTGAGGTGCCCTTCAGAAGGGGCATGTTTGAGGGGTTTTTTGCTTTCAGGGTCAGTGAGCCTTCCTTTGCGTTTGCCACATAACGGAGGGTTTTTGATACCGCGTATGTTCCGGGCTCAAGTAAAAGGACGGAGTCCGTTCCATCTTTCTGGGCAAGTGAGAGAGCCATGTCAATCCTGCATGGATTTTGGAGGGAGCCGCAATTTTCCGAAGCGGTCCCCGCAGGTGAAACATGATAGACCGCCTTATCGGCGGTGAATCCGATAGCCGGGAGTGAGAGGATGACTCCCGCCAGTGCCTTCCTGAAGGTCCTGATATTCCTCATGGCTTCTACCTCCCTTTGGATTTTTGGGGATTCCCTCCCCTGTCATGAATGAGTTTAGGAACTTTTGAGAAAAACCGAAGGTAATTCTCACAGTGAAAATTACCAGAGGTGAATGATTTATAATTTCCCCTTAAATGGAAGGCTTCGGGGCTTCTCTGACTTCGGTTCAGGAGTTTCTTAATCAGGTATTTATCGGGATACCCCTTTACAGGTTTGCGATCGCTATTGCGGTCTTTTTTGGCTTTGTTTTCCTGAGGAAGCTCTTTGTGTTAGTAGTTATAAGATTCCTTTCGGGGCTCACCAGAAGAACGAGAACGGAGCTTGATGACATCCTTCTGGGTATTATTTCAAAACCCCTTTCCTTTCTCTTTGTAATAACCGGCACCTACATTGCTTTGAGGGTCCTGACCCTTGAAGTTGAGGTAATAAACAGGGTCCTGAGGACCCTCATAATATTCGTCCTCGTCTGGACATCCTACAACGCTGTAATAGCCTTTGAGGAGCACATCTTCAGGTTTGCGGGAAGGTTCGGAAAGGAACTTGAGAGGGAGATAGGGGGATTTCTAATAAAGATTTCAAAGGCCTTTGTCCTCATTCTGGGAGCGGTTGCCATACTTCAGGAGTGGGGAATCAATGTAAGCGCTCTCATTGCTTCTCTGGGGCTTGGCGGACTTGCCTTTGCCCTTGCCGCTAAGGATACGGTTGCCAACCTCTTCGGAGGGCTTACCGTCCTTGCAGACAAGTCCATGAAGGTGGGGGACTGGGTGAAGATAGGGGATGTGGAGGGGATAGTGGAGGACATAGGGCTAAGGACTACGAAGATCAGAACCTTTGAAAAGAGCCTCATCACCGTTCCCAATCAGGTCCTCGCAAACCAGTCCCTTGAAAACTTCTCCCGCAGAAATGTAAGGCGAATAAAGATGACCATAGGCCTCACCTACTCAACAACCCCGGATCAGATGAGGAGGATCCTTGAGGAGATAAGGGAGATGCTCAGGAACCACCCGCGGATAGCCAAGGACCAGCTCCTCATGGTTTACTTCACCGACTACTCCGATAGCTCCCTTGACATATTCATTTACTGCTTCACCGACACGGCAAACTGGGCGGAGTATCTCTCCATCCGTGAGGATGTAAATCTCAAGATCATGGACATAGTGGAGAAAAACGGTGCCTCCTTTGCCTTTCCGAGCAGGTCCGTTTACGTGGAGAAGCTCCCTTCCGATGATTGAGGTCATTACTTTGAGACCCTGCGGGAGGGAAATTCATTTGAATGAGAAAGCCAAACAGACTCATTAATGAAAAGAGCCCCTACCTCCTCCAGCACGCCCACAACCCCGTTGACTGGTTCCCGTGGTGCGATGAGGCCTTTGAGAAGGCTAAAAAAGAGGACAAGCCCGTGTTTCTCTCAGTCGGCTACTCCACATGCCACTGGTGTCATGTAATGGAGAAGGAGTCCTTTGAGGACGAGGAGATAGCCCGGATCCTTAACGAGAACTTCGTCTCCATAAAGGTGGACAGGGAGGAGAGGCCCGACGTTGACGCCCTTTACATGGGCGTCTGTCAGATGATGACGGGATCGGGGGGCTGGCCCCTTACGGTGGTCATGACTCCCGATAAAAAGCCCTTCTTTGCGGGAACTTATTTTCCTAAAGAGTCTGTTTACGGGAGAGCTGGACTTAAGGACATTCTCCTGAGAATTGCTCAGCTCTGGAAGGAAGAAAGGGAAAAGGTCCTCAGGAGTGCGGATGAGGTGATGAGGGCGGTCTCCGAATCCGCAGGTGAGAGCTTCCGCGGTGCGGAGCTGGGAGAGGTTACCATCCACAGGGCTTACGGTAATCTCCTTGCAAATTACGATGAGGAGTTGGGAGGCTTCGGCTCCGCTCCCAAGTTTCCCATTCCCCACAACCTCATGTTCCTTATGAGGTACTTCAGGAGAACGGGAAAGGAAAGAGCCCTTGAGATGGTTGTCCGCACCCTTGAGAGGATGAGGCTGGGCGGAATCTGGGACCATGTGGGATTCGGATTTCACCGCTACTCAACCGACAGGGAATGGATCCTGCCCCACTTTGAAAAGATGCTCTACGACAACGCCCTGCTGATCTATCCCTACACCGAGGCATACCTGATAACGGGCAGGGAAGATTTTGCAAGGGTTGTGGAGGAGATCATAGAGTTTCTGAAAAGGGACATGCTCTCTCCCGAGGGAGGTTTTTACTCCGCCTGGGATGCGGACAGCGAGGGGGAGGAGGGGAAATTCTACCTCTGGAGCATTGAGGAGCTGGAGAAGGTCCTCTCAAAGGAGGAGCTGAATCTGGCTGTAAAGATTTTCTCCCTTGAGGAGGAGGGAAACTTCCTTGAGGAGGCAACGAGGAGAAAGACCGGCAGAAACGTCCTTTACATGAGAAAACCCCCCGGTGAGATTGCAAAGGAGCTCGGCGTTGAAGAGGATGTCCTAAGGCAGAGGATTGAGGAGATCAGGGTAAGGCTCTTTAAAGAGAGGGAAAGGAGGCAAAAACCCCTCAGGGACGAAAAAATACTCACAGACTGGAACGGTCTTGTTATAGGAGCCCTTGCAAGGGCGGGGTCTGCCCTCGGAAGGGATGACTTTGTTCAGATGGCTGTGAAATGTGCGGAATTTATCCTTAAGAATCTTTACCCAGAGGGTAAACTTCTTCACCGCTGGAAGGACGGTGAGGCAAAGGTCCCCGCCTTTCTTGAGGATTATGCCTTCCTTATCTGGGGACTGACGGAGCTTTACTTTTCCACCTTTGAGGAAAGGTATCTCCGGGAGGCGCAAAAGCTGACCAGAGAGGCTATTGATAAATTCCGCGACGGTGAAGGAGGAGCGTTCTTCCAGACCTCCCAAGAGCACAGGGACATCCCCGTAAGGAAGAAAGAGATCTACGACGGTGCCATTCCTTCTGGAAACTCGGTGATGGCTTACAACCTCATCAGGCTCTCACGCCTCCTTGAGGATCCCTCCTTTGAGGAGCACTCCCGGGATGTCCTTGATT
This sequence comes from Aquificaceae bacterium, assembly GCA_026982025.1. Classification (GTDB taxonomy): domain Bacteria; phylum Aquificota; class Aquificia; order Aquificales; family Aquificaceae; genus Hydrogenivirga. Next base: position 5,088 of record JALSHX010000252.1, read on the forward strand.
CCTTTTCCGCGGTCATATCTTCATACCCCGATGCCCACACCTTCTCCCTTATTGCACTTGACCTCATGGTCAACGGCACCTTTGAGCTGAAAGGAGAGGGAGAGTCCGCAAGGGAAGAACTTTTGAAGCTCGGGAGGAGTTTTCTTCCTGAAGGAGTTTTTTATCTCAAAAATACCGCCGAAGGCGGTGGCTGTAGGTACTATCTCTGCAAAAACGGTTCATGCCTTGAACCCGTCGGGAGCGTTGAGGAGTTAATCCCACACCTTGGAGAAGTCAATCTCTAAGGTGCATCCTTCCACATCAATGTGAAGTACGCCGTCGGTAACCTCATCCGTATTTATGTATCCGTTGGGTCCGAGGCGGAGGAGTTTTGCCTTTTTAAATGGAGGATGGACGAGAATGTAGCATGGAACGCCCTCCCTTTCGTAGAGCTCTCTCTTAAGCATTTCATCGGTTTCCGAACTGCTTTTTGAAACGACTTCGAATATAAGTATCGGTCTTTTGTAAATCTTTTCCCTTATCTCACCGCATACCACAAAAACATCGGGTCTTACAACCGTGTGTTCGTCAATGACATAATCAGTATCAATACCCGCCTTACATTGAGGGCACTTACTCTCAACTTCCTCATCAAGAATTTTGAATATTTTTCCGACTGTCCTCTGATGCTCAAAGGTAGGAGATGCAAGGGCGTATGGAATTCCCTCTATTAGCTCCCAGTTTCCTTCCCACTTTTCGTAATCTTCAACCCTATAGCGGGGTGGATACTTCAGGGCAAGGTTCATAACTAATATTTTAATACCATAGCACCCCAGGTGAGCCCGCCGCCCATGGCGGTGAGCAGAACGTTGTCTCCCCTCCTCAGCCTTCCCTCCTTTATGGCTTCGTGGAGAGCTATGGGAATTGATGCGGCTGAGGTGTTTCCGTACTTTTCAATGTTAATGAATGCCTTTTCTTCCGGAATTCCCAGCTTTTGAGCAAGGGACCTGATTATCCTGAGGTTTGCCTGATGGGGGATGAGGAGGTCAATGTCTCGGGGATTCAGACCTGCCTCATCAATAGCTTCTCTGCATGCCTCTTCCATGCTCCTGACGGCGATCTTGAAGAGCTCCCTGCCCTTCATCTTGATGAACCCGTCGCAGTCCGCGTATAGTATGTCCCACAGCTTTCCGTCCGAGTAAAGCTTTGAGGAGAGGATTTGTGAGGGTCCCTCCGAGCTTTCAACCACAACAGCCCCCGCACCGTCACCGAACAGGACGCATGTGCTTCTGTCAGACCAGTCCACCACCTCCGAGAGCCTCTCAACCCCCACCACGAGGATCTTATTTGCCTTACCGCTTGAGATCATGGAGTCCGCGAGGTCAAGGGCGTAAAGGAATCCACTGCACGCCGCGGATATGTCAAAGGCGAATCCTTTAGCTGAGATCTCTGCCTGAAGTAGACAGGCGGTAGAGGGAAATCTCTTCTCCGGGGTCAGCGTGGCAACAACAACGGCGTCAAGATCTGAGGGGTCTGTTTCCGAATTCTTGAGGGCTTCTTCTCCTGCGATCTTTGCCATCTGGAGAACGGACTCCTCCTTTGCTATCCTTCTCTCCTTTATGCCCGTTCTTGTTGTGATCCACTCGTCGGAGGTGTCAACGAGCTTTTCAAGGTCGTTGTTCGTTAAAACATCACCCGGCAGGTAAATTCCAGTTCCGAGTAATCGGCTTCCCATCAGATTTTTGCCTCTTGGGGTATTAACATTCTAATATTTTCAACCAGCTTTCTGTTAAAGTCCTTGGTTAGAAAATCACCTGCAACGCCTATGGCGTTTCTTATCGCTTTGGCGTTTGCCTTTCCGTGAGTTATGATGACGGGTTTTCTTGCCCCGAGCAATGGAATTCCTCCGTACTCAGTAAAATCGGCTTTTTTTCTGAATCTGTTGAGTGCTGGGAGGAGAAAAACCGCACCAACCCTCGCCAGAAGGCTCTTCTTGATCTCCTCCTTTATCATGCTAACCACCGCAAGACCGAGGCTCTCACTGGCTTTTAGTATGACATTTCCCACAAAGCCGTCGCAAACAATAACATCAAAGGTACCCGCGTAAATGTCCGTGCCCTCCGCATTCCCGAGGAAGTTGAGCCGGGTCTGTTTGAGGAGTGGATAGGTCTCCTTTACAAGCTCGTTGCCCTTTCCCTCCTCCTCTCCTATGCTGAGCAGTCCAACTCTCGGATTCTTAACTCCGAGTATTTCCTGAGCGTAAGTATGGCCGATGACCGCGAACTGAAGGAGGTGTTTGGGTTTGGAATCAACATTTGTACCCACGTCAATTAATACGGTTTTTCCCCTCGGGTTTGGCAGTGCAACGGCTATTGCAGGTCTCTCAATTTCCTCCTCCGCTCCCACCACGAACTTTCCCACCGCGAGAACCGCACCAGTATTTCCGGCGGATATTAGCCCGTCGGCTTCACCCCTCCTCACGAGCTTGCCAGCAGTGTAAAGGGAAGACTCCTTCTTCTTAAGCACCGCCGAAGGCGGTTCGTCCATTGCTATCGTTTGAGGTGCATGGATGACATGAAGGTCAGGATTGTTGAATTCTCCCAGTTTTTTGAGGATGGGATTTATGCGGACCTCGTCTCCGACGAGGTAAATCTTGTATCCCAAGTCCTTTTGAGCGAGAACGCAACCCTTAACGATCTCAGAGGGGGCATAATCTCCCCCCATGCAGTCAACCGCGAAACTTAATTCTTCCATCAGTCAACGGTTATTATTTCCTTGCCCCTGTAATGCCCGCAGTATGGACAAACTCTGTGGGGGATAATTCTCTCCCCGCAGTTTGAACACTCCGAAAGAGAGGGGATCCTGAGTCTCGCAAAGAAGCTCTGGGACCTTCTTTGATCCCTTCTCCACTTTGAGGTCTTGCGCTTGGGAACTGCCATTGACACTCCTCCTCTCAATCAAGCAGGTTTTTTAGTATAGCAAATCTGGGATCCTTTGGGGAAGTGTTTGATTCCTCTTGAAGTATAATGCCCGGGTGAACCCCTCCGCAGTCAGGCTTGCACAGGGGTTTCATGGAAAGGTTTAGCAAAATTTCCTCCCTCACGAGCTCCTCAAGAATAAGCTTTTCCCTATCAATAAAGGAAACATCAAGGTCAGAGGCTGAGAGTTCAAGATTTTCATTAAAAGGGTAGTGTTCCACGTGCTTTTTCGAGGAAAGGACCATGTCTTTTGTAAAAGAAGAAAGACACCTGCTGCATGTCAGGTCAACCTTAGCGCTTATGTTCAGGTGAACCGTGTAACCATCTGAATCCTTTTCAATCCTGATTGCCACCTCCACCGGCTCACTGACTATTCCCGCTTCTCTGGGAAGGTCTACATCCTTACCCGCGAGGGTAAAAGACCTCTCGTAAGTCCGGGCATACTGGAAGATTTCTCTCAAATCTATGGAAACCATATAATTAATATTAACCCCGCAACGGGACAGGGTGAACTCCCCCAGGCCCGAAAGGGAGCAAGGGTAAGCCCGCCGTCTCGGGTGCGGGGTAAAATATTTGTCATGCATATTCCCTTTGCGAGAAAGTACAGACCCCGCTTTTTCGGGGAAGTTGTCGGTCAGGAGACGCCGGTCAGAATACTCCAGAACGCCGTTAAAAATGACAGGGTATCCCATGCCTATCTCTTTGCAGGTCCCCGGGGAGTGGGAAAGACAACTCTTGCAAGGATTCTGGCAAAAGCCCTCAACTGCAAAAATCCGAAGGATGGAGAACCCTGCGGTGAGTGTGAAAACTGCAGGGAGATAGAGAAAGGGTCCTTCCCTGATCTCATTGAGATGGACGCTGCGTCAAACAGGGGAATTGACGACATAAGGTCGGTCAGGGAAGCCGTAAACTACACTCCAATCAAGGGTAAAACCAAGGTTTACATAATTGACGAAGCACACATGCTGACCAAGGAGGCTTTTAACGCACTCCTCAAAACCCTTGAAGAACCTCCTCTCAGAACCGTTTTTATTCTCTGCACCACTGAGTACGAGAAGATAATCCCCACCATACTTTCAAGATGTCAGCGGATAATCCTGAGCAGGGTGCCAGACGATAAAATAGTTTCCTACCTGCGGATGATCTGCCAGAGGGAGAACATCAACTGCCCCGAAGAAGTTTTAAAGATGATCGCTCATGTTTCCGATGGCTGTCTCAGGGACGCGGCATCTCTTCTTGATCAGGTCAGCGTAATTCCTGACAAGGAACTTGACATTAATTCAGCGGAGGAGCTTCTGGGAATAATTAGCCTTGAGAGGGTTCATCAGTTTATGGCCTTACTTCTTGATTCAAAGGTGGACGAGGCTATAGAATTCCTGAGGGACATCTACAGGAGAGGTTTCAATCTCACGAGATTCTGGGAGGTTCTTGAGGAGGAGGTCAGAAATCTCATCCTCTGCAAGTCCTTAAAGGATCCTAAAAAGGTTCTTGAAGATACCTCTATATGCGAAAAATTTAAAGACGCCGACCTTACCAGGCTCCTCTACCTTGAGAACCTTATTTCAAGAGGTCGCCTTGAGGCTCGATCAAGACCCCCCATTAGGGCTTACGAGCTTGCTGTTATAAAAACCATCCTGATCAAGGAAATTATCTCCATAGAAGAAGCTCTGAGAACTTCCCCCGGCCGCACCGAAAAGGAGGAGACTATAATTGATAAACTGAGACATACCCTTTCTCCCGTTGCCTTCAAGGCTCTTGAAGAGGCAAAAAGGGAAGAAAGGAATTCCGAAACTGTTTTTATACTTGACGAGGAAACCTACGATGCCTTCAGGTCCGAGTTTGAAAAGGTAAAGACCGCCTTCGGCGGTGGTGTTGACTTTAAAGTAATTAAAAAAAAAGAGAAGATGAAGAGGAGTTCCACGAGTCTGTTCGGAAGCTGATAGAGTTTTTTGGAGCAAAGGTGGTTGACTATGAAAGGAAGTAAAGGGGTGAGAGCGCGGGTCCTTACAGTAAAGATGCCTATTTTTGAGGTGGGGTTTTTTAACTCCCTTATAGACGGTCAGAGCCGTCTTGCTCTTACGAGAACAAGAAAGAAAGGCGAGGGCGTGGTTGATGTCATAGCACCGCCCCACAGGTTTGAGGAGGTTATAAAGGTGGTTGAGGGAATGAGGAGGCACGTGAGAGATCTTGAAATCATAGGCGAGTCAGATGAGGAC
>JALSHX010000253.1 GCA_026982025.1 Aquificaceae bacterium
GAGAATGCATAGGGTATATCCTCCCCTTTCAATGGCGGACTCATGAGCCTTTGAGTCCACTCCCACCGCTCCTCCCGAAACTACCCCGTATCCTCTATCTATTAAATGCTTTACTATGTCCTCAACGAAGATGAGGGTGTAAGAGGTGGGATTCCTCGTCCCGACCACACCCGCAAGTGGCAGGTCCTTTAAGTTTCCCATATAAAAAATTACCGGCGGTGGGTCACTCAGCTCCCTTAGGGGTTCGGGATACTGGGGGTCCTCAATGGTGATGTATCCGATCTTTTCCCTTTCAACTACATCCAAAACCTCTTCTATTCCTTTCCTGTCAACGCCCTTTCTTTTAAGGAGCGAGTAGGCTTTGGTCTTTCCCACAACCTGTGCAAGAGCAGGAAGGTCCGCGGAGAGGATGGTATCCGCCTTTCCGAAGGCTTCGTAGAGCCTTTTGATGCTCTTTTCACCGAGACCCCTTACTGACCTTAAGGTGAGCCAAGCGTAGAGCTTATCCATGCTAAGCTATATCATAAGGCTAACCCTTGTTTTCATATTAGGTTTTTCTTATATTTTTAACACAACCCTTAAACGAGGAGGCAGGAGAATGTATTATGTCGCTCAGGTGATTCGCGACGAATGCACCAAGTATAACTGCAAACAGTGCACCCTTTTCTGTCCCGAACCCAATACACTCATGTACACCGACGAAACCCACCATGCCTATGTGTTGACGGAAAGGTGTAAGGGATGTGCCCTGTGTGTTTACGTGTGCTCAAATCTCTTGAAGAGGGATTCTATAGAGATGGTTTACGCAGAGAATAGAGATGTTGCTGGCGTCAGATAACAACCCTCCCGGAGGATAAAAAATGGCAAAACTCGGACCCTCATCCTACTCTCCTTATCCGGTGGCAATGTATGAAAGTATCTTAAATCCCCCGCCGGGTAAGGCACTGATGTATGACGAAATCGTTGACGAAGAAATTGCCATGCGTGAGGCTGCAAAGGCTATGCTCACGAGGGATAACCCCACAATATTTCCCGGACCTCAGGTACTCTACGAGTGGAACGAGGAAGCTAAGGAGAAGGCAAGGCTTGTAAGGAGAATAGCGGATACCCTTGGGGCGAAAATAATTCCCATGTACGACTACAGACCCAAGTACCCCAAGATAGACCCCGAGAAGGAGATAAATCCCAACCACCCCAACCTTACCATCTGGCACAACAACATAAAGGCGTGCATATTCGTCGGAGTTCACTGCCACTATGCAAATGTAGCATTAAAAATCATCAGGGCTGAGACCGACTGCTTTACCATTGCCCTCTGCGGTAATGCGGGGCATGAGGATGCAATGATAACCCTCAGGGATCAGCACACGGAGGAGCTTGAGAAGTTTATAAGAGTTATTGAAGAAGTTAAGAGGGAGCTCGGCAGGTGATGGCAACAGCAACAAAAAGGTGGACTTACGAGGAGTACCTCAAACTTGAGGACGACAAGCGCTACGAAATAATAAGGGGGGAGCTTCTTGAGATGCCAGCACCAACAACTACTCACCAGAGGCTGGTCGGAAAGCTCTTCAGATGGATGAGTGATTTTGTGGAAAGCAAGTCCCTCGGAGAGGTCTTCGTCTCTCCGGTGGATGTAGTCCTATCGGAGGAAAATGTACTTCAACCGGACCTCGTTTACATATCAAAAAAGAACAGCAACATTATCAAAGAACGCGGTATATTCGGTGCACCGGACCTCGTACTTGAAGTCATTTCCCCTTCAACTCTCAAGAGGGACACGGAGGACAAAAAATCCCTTTACAGGGAGTTCGGCGTAAAAGAGCTGTGGCTGGTCTTTCCCGGAGAAATAGCAGTTGAAGTTTTCTCCCTCAAAAGTGATCGCTTTGAGGTTTGCTCCTTCGGGTACGAGAAAGGGAGCGTTAGATCATGCCTTTTAAAAAATTTTGAAGTAGATTTAGAGAAGCTTTTTTAAGGAGGTGTTGTGATGCAGAAAACCCAGCAGGTTCAATACAATAGAGCGGGGCAGAGGGTGGTATCCCCCGAATACCTCCTGTTTGAAGCACCGAGAGAAAAACAGTTCATGACGGGTTCCGAAGTTGTCAAGGAGGCGGTCAAAAGGTCCTCCGTGGATGCCTCCGTTTCCTATCCCATCACCCCCCAGTCGGAAGCGGCTCACATGATAGGAGAGCTATGGGTTGAGGGTTATGTGGGAGTTTACTTCAGAGGTGAGTCCGAATTCGGCGTTATGTCCGAAGTAGCGGGCTGTTCAATGGCAGGAGCAAGAACTGTCACGACAACCTCAGGACCCGGAACCCTCAGAGCAATGGAAAACTTCCCAATGTGGGCGGGTTCAAGACTACCCATTCAGCTCGTTCTCATGGCAAGAGGAGTGAACACTCCCCTATCAATTCAGCCCGACAACCTTGAAATCTCCTTTCTCCTTGATACGGGATGCATGATATGGCATGCTGAGAACGCTCAGGAACTATTTGACATGATAATAGCGGGTTTTGTGGTAGCGGAACAGCCCGATGTTCATGTACCCATTATCACTGCAATTGACGGCTTCTTTATATCCCACACGAGGGAAGCGGTCAACATACCTCCAGACGACATAGCACTACCCCCTTACAACCCCTACAAGTCTCCCCTCGTACCAATTGACATGGAAATGTCTCCCGGCAGATTCCTGAGAGACCCCTATGTTATGAAGTCCAACTACATCTCCTACGCCGCTCATACCAGCTGGCAGTACGAAGTCAGGGCAGCCATTGAAAGGTCAAGACCTTATGCCAAGCACTACCTGAGGGGTCTCATTGAAGAGTTCGGCGACCCGGAAGGAGAGATCGTATTTGTTGCATCGGGAACTGCCGGTGCTCAGGCAAAGGAGGCAACACAGATTATGATCCACGAGGAAGGAATAAAGGCAAGGGTTGTGAGGATAAAAACCTTGAGACCCTTCCCCTATCAGGAGCTACTCCAGGCAGTTCAGGGAGCCAAGTACATTTTCGTTCCCGAATTCAATGTAATCGGCTGGCTTGAGAGAGAGGTAAGAAGGGCTCTTTACGGAAATGTTGACATCCCCGTAATAGGCTCGCCGAGGGTGGCGGGCGGAATGACCATGCCTCCAGAGTTCATTGTCAAGGAAGTTCTTGAATATCTCGGAAAGGAGGTGAAGCATGTCATTTAACATCTTCAAAATAAACGAGGACCTTAAGGAATTTATGCCTCCCGAGATAGTTGACCTTGAAGAGAAGGCAACATGGGGTAATCCCAAAAGAGGAGTAATGGACCTTCCCTATTCAAAGGAGCTTCTTGAAGAGCACTCCCTCTGCGCGGGATGTCCGGAGTCAGCAGCCTTCAGGTACATCCTTGCTTCCCTTCCGAATCCCGAGGAAACCATCATAGTTAACTCAACGGGATGCACTTCCCTCGTCTTTCCCCACATTGCCCTCCACACGGTTCACTCCCTCTTCGGAAACCAGAACGCCATAGCATCGGGTATAAAGAGGGTCCTTGAGTGGAGATTTCCCGACAAGGTAAAGGATGTTATAGTCCTTGCAGGAGACGGTGCCACCGTTGACATAGGACTTGACTGCACTCTTCAATCCTTCTTCAGGCAGGAGAAAATAACAACCATTTGCTTTGACAACGAGGTTTACGCCAATACCGGAGGTCAGGAAAGCGGTCTGACGGTAAAAGGGCATGTCTTTAAGATGGCTCCCAAAGGTAAGCAGTGGGACAAGGTTCCCATATGGCAGATAGCCATTGACTCGGGCTGTCACTATGTGGCAAGGCTGACTGTCTCATCACCCAAGAAGGTTGAAAAGGTCATAAAGCAGGCAATATATGTGGCGCGGGAAGTAGGTCCCACTTACGTTCACCTTTACACTCCCTGCATACTTGAGATAGGTCTTAACTCCGACGACGGTCTTGAGGAAATGAGGAGGACAGACAAGGAAAGATTCAAGTTCTTTGAATACATGACCGACGAAGCTAAGGAAGTCATCCAGAGGAAAAAAGAGGAGGGTCTGATATGAGCCAGCCCAAGAGGAGAAGGATAAATGTCAGGATGCCCGCAATTGGCGGGCAGGGTGCGGTGACCGCTGCCCACATAATGGCAACCGCCGCGGACTATGCTGGATACCACGCGGTTTCAAACCCCTTCTTCGGAGCGGAGAAGAGGATGGCACCCGCAGAAAGCTATGTGAGAATAGGGATAGAGCCTATTTACGACCGGGGTGAGGTGGTCTACCCCGATGTTATTATGGTCTTCCACTCGCAGGTTATAACAATGGGCAAGTCCTACACCATGCCCTTTTACTCGGGAATCAAGAAAAACGGACTCATAATAATAAACACGGAGGAGGACCTTCTGACCGAAAGGGATCACGAGTACCTTGAATCCCTGAACGTCAAGGTGTTTAACTTCTCAGCAACTAAGTTTGCCCTTGACCATGCGGGGACCGAGCTTTCAACCAATATGGCAATGCTCGGAGCCTTTTTCGGTATAACCCAGATAGTAGGAATGGACGCGGTTGAGGAGGGTATCAAGGCGAGGTTCCTTAAAAAGTTCGTAGCCTCGGGCGGAACCATGTCCCTTGACTCGGCTATTGAACGTAAGTTCAAGAAAAAGCTTGAGCTTATAGAGAAAAACATTGCAACGGCAAAAGCCTCCTACGAACTGGGTCAGGAATGGGCTCGCCAGCAGGGAATGGAAAGCTGGCTTCCCAGCCCCAAAGAGGTCGCAAGGGTTTGATCACCACTGGGAGGTGATCTTCTTCTTTCCGCTGAGAAACTTATCCACCGCGAGGGCGGCTTTGCAGCCGTCCGCCGCGGCTATAACCGCCTGTTTTATACTTATGCACAGAACATCCCCGGCCGCAAATACGCCCGGAACGGAGGTCATCATCTCTTCGTTAACTACAATGCAGTAATCACCCGTCATCTCCACCTGACCCATCAGGAAGTCAACCGACGGTTTTGTCCCACCGAGGAAAACGAAGACTCCGTTTAAGGGAATCTCTTTTTCCGATCCTCCTTCCACATCCTTAACCCTGATACCCTTAACAGCTTGATCTCCCATGATCTCAAGGACGCGGTGGCGGGTGAGGATCTCTATATTTTCCCTGGACCTCAAATCCTCTACAAGCTCATCCCTTGCTTTTATCCGCGAACCGGGGACGAGGAAGTAAACTCTGCTCGCAAACCTTGATATGAATTCCGCCTCCTCGATGGCGTAGTCATCTTCACCGATAACCGCAACCGGCTGATCTTTGAAGAAGGCGGCATCACACACACCGCAGTAAGACACACCCCTTCCCAGAAACTCCTCCTCTCCCTTGAACTTGTTGGTTCTCTCCATGGCACCCGAGGCAACTATCACGGACCGGCCTCTGAATTCCCTCCCGTCAATCGTAAAGACCTTCTTCACCTCGTCGGAAAAATCCGTAGCGATCACCTTGCCCCTGACAAATTCGGCACCAAAGCTCTTAGCCTGATCCCTCATTATTTGAAGAAGCTCAAAACCCGATACGGGACCGGGCACACCGGGATAATTCTCTATCTTCTGGGTAACTCCAAGTGCACCGTCACCCTCCGCCCTATAAAGGACCACCGTCTTCAAACCGCCCCTTGCGGTGTAAATTGCGGCAGTTGTTCCTGCGGGTCCCGCACCTATTATGACAACATCGTAAAGCTCCTCGGGTTGATAGCTCAGACCAAATTCAAGCGCCATTTTTCTCCTCCGATGTTTAAAATCCAAATCCGAGGGAAAGGTATCCGCTCAGCCCGATCATTGAGGGACCGTCTCCGAACTTCACCTCCGGTCCTCCGCTCAGCGATAAAGCAAAATTCTCACCCAAAAATATTCTATATCCCACTTCTCCCCCAACAATGATTGAAGTTGTCGTCCTGTAGGTATCAAGGACCTCAACGGTCCCGTGGGGACCTAAAAACAGATCCTTAAACCCTCCCGAAAACCAAAACCTCATTCCTACTCCCGCATTGAAGAGAGTCCCTGTCCTGTTTGAACCGATGGGAAAAGCAGAAAGCCTGACCCTGCCCCACAGACTTATCAGATCGGTAATGCTCCTGTCAAACTCTCCGTATGCCCTGTCGTTGATGTAGAACTCCGTCCTGTCGTCACCTCCCCTGACGGTAAGAACGGGTACAGTAATTGAAAGAACATTCTTGAGTTCCTGGGCGTATAGTGAAGTCCCGATCAAAAGTAAGGAGCCTGCCAGAATTTTTTTCATTTTCTCCCACCTCCTCAAGTTTCCTCAAAAATATTTTGCATAAGGGTGTCAATTGCAAAAGAGCTTTTTTCACGAGGGAAGTCACTCCTAAAGTGAACTCCCCTGCTTTCTTTCCTGAAAATAGCACCCTTAACTGTTGCATAACAAACTATCAATATGTCAAGAAGCTGCCGGTTTTCAGGTTTACTATCAGACCTCTTTACCTGTTCTATCCAGCTCCTGAGCCTGTGGAGTGCCTTTTCTAGCTGCTGTCCTTCTCTTTCAAGACCGGCAAAGTTCCACATAAGGTCCTTTATCTCCTCAAAGGTTACCTCAGGTTTTTCCACTCCCTTCTTTGAGTGTGAAAAGCTGGGAAACCTGACCCTAAAGTAGCGAATGTCATGGTAAACCCTGTGGGCAACGCGAAAACCCATTACAACTCCCTCAAGCAAAGAGTTTGAAGCAAGCCTGTTGGCGCCGTGAACACCCGTGCAGGCACACTCTCCCACAGCATATAGCCCGCTCACCGTCGTTCTGCCCCACTCGTCAACACTTATTCCTCCGATGTAGTAGTGCGCGGCAGGTACCACGGGAATCGGGTCCTTCATCGGATCCAGTCCCCTTTCCTTTAAAAACCCGGCGATTGTGGGGAATTTTTCGTTGAAGTCTATTCCCTCCTTCAGCAGGGGTTTTAGGTCAAGAAAGACATCACATCCGTCTTTGAGCTTGTTGAAAATTGCCCTTGCCACAACATCTCGTGGCTGAAGCTCATCCACAAACCTCTCTCCCCTGCAGTCAATCAGGAGGGCACCCTCTCCCCTAACAGCCTCGGATATCAGGAGGTTTGTGCCCCTCAGAACTGTGGGATGGAACTGTATGAATTCCGGATTCCTGATCATAGCTCCCGCCCTTAAGGCTATTCCAATTCCGTCGCCCCTTACTTTAAGCGGATTTGAGGTGTGCCTGAACATGGACGCAGCACCGCCCGTGGCGAGGACAAGGACCGGGGTTCTTAAAACCCTCAGGGATCCTTCGCTCGTGTAAATCAAGCCTTCAACTCTTCCCTCACCGAGAATCTCCTGAAGCTCTCCGCTGACTATGGGAATCCCGAGGTCTTCAACCCTCTTCAAAAGCTTTGTATAAATCTCCTTTCCCGTGTAATCTTTAACCTTCAAAACCCTCGGGAAGCTGTGACCGCCTTCGGTGGTAGTCTCGTACTCTTGTCCCTTTCTGTCAAAGCGAACGCCCCACCTCTCAAGGTCTCCTATCCTTTCCACACCCTCGTCAACGAGGATTCTGAGAGACCGGCGGTCGTTTATAAACCTTCCCGCCCTTATGGTATCTTCAAAGTGAGAATCGGTGCTGTCCGCAGGATGAACCGCCGCTGCAATTCCGCCCTGAGAGTAGTATGTGTTTCCGATGCCCCTCGTCAGTATGACAGGTGAAATTCCCAGCTCCCTGAGGCGAATGGCGGTTGTTAAACCTCCTATTCCGCTCCCGCAGACCACCACGTCGGAAGATTCTTCCGGGAGAAGGGATGTGTTAAACTCCAGAAAGTATCTCATTCTTCGCCATGTAAACAATCATGTCAGTCAGTCTTTCCGGGTCGTGGCGTACATAGCTGTCCTGCTCTCCGATAAGGTCGTCCGAATAGACATTAACACCCTCTCTGGCAATCCTTCCAACATCGGGAACAACGGGTTCCTGCCCCTCTTCAAGGTACTTCTTGAGAACATCTCCCGAAGGCATCTTGGTATTGACCACGACAGCGTGTATATCCTTAATACCGCCGAACTTCTTAAGGGTAGCAAGGTGGTCGTAGGCGGTCATGTTATCGGTCTCTCCGGGCTGGGTCATGGCGTTGACCACATAGAGTCTCCTCGCCTTGCTTCTCTTTATTGCCGACCTTATGTCCTTAATCAAAAGGTTGGGAATAATGCTGGTAAAGAGGCTCCCCGGTCCGAAAACTATAAGGTCCGCCGTTTCAATAGAGGCTATGGCTTCTATGGGAGCCCTTGCGTCCGGCGGGTCTATCCAGATCTTCTCAATTCTCACGTTCCCCTTCTTCCCGTATTCTGTGATCTTTTCCTCTCCTTCAACGGTCTCTCCGTCGCTGAATCTTGCGATTATGTGAACACTCTCAACTGTTGAGGGAACTATCTCTCCCCTCGTCCTCAGAATCTGGGAGGTAAGCTTCACCGCCTCAAGAAAGTTGCCCGTAATCTCCGATAGAGCGGTTAAAAAGAGATTGCCGAAGGCATGACCCTCAAGCCCGTCCCCCTTAAACCTGTACTGAAAGAGGTCCTGCATCACTTCCTCACTGTCCGACAGAGCAACAATGCAGTTTCTTATATCTCCCGGTGCCGGGATGTTGTAGATTTCCCTGAGCTTTCCCGTACTTCCGCCGCTGTCAGCAACAGTGACAATTGCGGTAAGTTCTTTGATTGTTTCACCCACCTCTCTCTTTAAGCCCCTCAGAAGGGTTGAAAGTCCTGTCCCCCCGCCGACTGCTACCACATTCATCCTCTAACCTCCATCATGTCATCTTCCTTTCTGTTGATTACAAGAGTCCCACACCCCCCTATTTTATCCCTCCTGAATCGCGTTGAAAGGGTAACTTTCACACCCATGCTCCTGAGAATTCGGAAAAAGGAAACATACCTTTCCTCATCCGAGGCTTCATAGTCACCAACCCTGTTGAATCTGAGAAGGGTGACCGACAAACCGAGCCTCCCTGCAGTTCTGCCCAGATTTATAGCATCTTCGCTGGAGTCATTGACACCCTTCAGGAGGAGGTAGGCGAGGCTGATCCTGCTCCTTTTCCTTCGCGAAAGGGCTCTTACTTTATCCTCAAGAAATCCTATAAGATCCTCAACCCTGCCCGAACCCGGCATTAGCCTCTTTCTGACTTTTGTATGAAGGGAGTGGATTGAAACGGTTAAGCCGTTGTGGTTTATGTCAATAAGCTCACCGAGTTTATCAAGAGGAAACCCGGATGTGTAAAAGGAAACCCTGAGCCCCATTTCCCTGAACATGTAAAAAGCCTTTAAAACCTCCCGCCAGTTCATCAGGGGTTCTCCTATTCCCGCAACCGCTATCCTTTGAATTCTCTCTCTGAACGGGGAGAGCAGAAATTGGTTTATGATCTCCTCCGCAGTCAGGTTTCGCAAGAGACCTTCCCTGCCGGATGCACAGAATCCGCACCGCACATGACAGCCAACCTGAGTTGACACGCAGAGGGTATCACCCCTGTAGAAAACCGATTCAACGGTGAAACCATCATCAAAGGTGTAAAGATGGAGCAGGTTCAGATCCCCTTCAATTACTTGAGAAAGCCTCATAGTCCTCGCCATCGGTTTGCCGAGCCTGACAGCATCCTCCGCAGGACCCGCAGGGTTTGACAGCTTTATCGTAATCCTTGGGAAGAATGTCCCCCACCGGGACCTCAACCTTTTTTTCTCCGATTTCAAGGACCGCAAAGCCCCTAAGGGGATCAACCTCAAGTAGGGTTACCTCCTCACCCCTGAAGCAGAACTTTGTCCCCCTTTCGGGAAACAGGTTCTTGATAAGGTAGTTATCCCGCTCAAAGGACATACAGCAGATAAGCCTCCCGCAGGGTCCCGTGAACTTTGAGGGCGAGAGAGGCAGGTTTTGATCTTCAATATCCTTTAAGGAAATTGAATCAAAGTCCTCAAGGAATCTTATGCAACAGGGTATCTCTCCGCATATACCCACCCATCCGAGTATTTGAACCGCATCCCTCACACCCACCTGCCTCATCTCAATCCTTTTTTTAAAGATTCTCGCAAGCTCCCTGACGAGTTTTCTGAAGTCAACCCTCTCCTCG
>JALSHX010000254.1 GCA_026982025.1 Aquificaceae bacterium
ATCAATGACCACCCTTGAGATCTTACCCTTAAAACCCTTGAAAAAGTATCTGCTCTCCTCACCCGCAAAAAATATTTCTCCCTCGTAGGTCAGCTTACCCTTAACCTCATCCGTATCAATCCTTATAACCTCATCCCCGATTTTTAAAACCGGTCCCTCGTGCGTGTAAAAGGATTCCTCAAAAGGATAACTACCCGCAAGGACATAAAAATTTTCAACACCCTCAAGGCTTACCTTTAAAAGAAAGTAACCTTTTTCAAACTTCAGGTGCTTGACGACCTTGAGGTTTTTCTCAGTAAGGCTCATGACAATTGAATCTCCCTCCCTCTTCACCGTGTAGGGCTCGGTATTTATCACCCGGTCCACCTTCTCGTCCCCGGTTGATATGGTAAGAGGTAAAACTCCGAGGGACTTCTCCGCAGTACTTATAAGGTCAAAGCCGAACTTTTCGTCAATCAAGCTGTAAATCCGTCCTCCTTCTTTGGCTACCTCAATCCTGTAACCTCCCAGCTCAAAGGTCTCAAGGGAGGGTTTTCCTTCAACCTTTGTTGTTTCAATGCGAGTGGCTACCGGTGCCCTCTCCTTAATCACGGACTTCTCCTCTTTTCTGGTTTGATTAGCAGAAGGTTGTTGAGGTGTCACCCTGAAGAAATAGGAGGAAAATATCTCATAGCCAAGAATAAAGAAGGCTATGAGAACCATTGCGAGGAAAAGCCTTTTGGGATCGGGTCCCTGCTGTTGGGGAGTCAAGGCAGATCAACACCTCCCTTTGACAGAGGATTGCACCTGAGTATTCGCCACAGAGCTTTCAGGCTACCCTTAACAACTCCGTGCTTTTCAACGGAAAGAATGGCGTATTCTGAGCAGGAAGGGTAAAAGCGACAGGACGGTGGATAAACGGGAGATACGAAGTGCCTCCACGCCTTAATGAAACCTATCAAAACCCTCTTCATCTAAGGAGCCAGCCTCTTTCTTCCCTTCCTTCGCCTGTTTTTGATAATTCTTCTTCCGGACTTAGTTCTCATCCTCGCAAGAAATCCGCTCCTCCTTTTCTTTTTCCTTATTGAGATGTGAGGCTTTAAACCCTCGGTTGCCATCTTACAGCCTCCTCAAGGGGAAGGCTTTAAAAACCCGCCTTCCCCGTAAAGATTCCGGTAAATACAAAAACGATGGAGAACAGGAGCGCATAAAGTGCAAGGGTCTCAATAAATGCAAGACCGATAAACATTATAGTTTGAAGCCTACCACCCATATTGGGGTTGCGGGCAATTCCCTCTTGGGTACCCCTGACCGCATGACCCATCCCGATACCGGTACCGAGTGCGGCAAGTCCTATGGCAAGGCCTGCGGCGAGGGCAAGCAGTCCGTAGAACAGGGCTCTGTCCGATGAGCCTTCCTTGGATCCCTCTGCTGCGAAGCTAATGGCGGGCAGGAGAAAACCTATGGCTGTCAGAAGCTTTCCCTTCATCTCTTACCTCCTTCACTTTATTATCAGCGATGAAACTCCTAGCTCATCTATAACCTTGCAAACATGATGAGCGGACGGACATCCGAACATCAGAAGGTCCGCCCCGCTATCTTTAAGGTGATTCTCAACCTCTTTCTTTAGCTCTCCCGCAACGACCTGAACTTTTATTTTATTTTCCAACCCAGAGTGCCTAAAGACCGTCTTTATCCTGTCCTCAAACCTCTCCTTTGCGGATGGAACCGTGTCTGGAGGAAGTGGAACGCCGAGGGAGATACTTGCTTTCTCAAGCTTGTAAAGGTCCTCAAGAACTGCGAGAACTTCCATATTAGCCGAGAGCTTTTCTCCCAAACTGATCATTTCCTTAATCGCTTTTGTGCAGTCCGAAAAAGAATCCGTCAAAACCAGAGTGATCTTCATTTCAGTGCTCCTCGTGAACCACCGCTCCAGCGAGATAAACGACTGAAAGAATCATGAAAACATAAGTTTGTATAAAAACCGCAAGAAACTTTATAGCTATAATGAAAAGTAGAGCAACGGGAGAAAGAGCCATCGTAAAAGGATTTTTAATGGCGATTCCGACAAGAGCCAGAAGCAGAATTGCTCCCCCTTTCATGTTGGCAAAGAGCCTCAGTGAAAGAGTTATGGGTCTGGCGATGTGGGATATGAACTCAACAACTATGAAGAAGGGTGCGAGGGCTTTGATAGGACCCATAAAGTGTTTGAAATAAGAAAGTCCGTGATGCCTAATGCCCTCGTAGTTATAGTAGAGAAAGACAATCAGTGCCATTGCGAGGTTTGTGTTCATGTTACCCGTGGGAGCTTCAAGCCCCGGAACCATTCCGAGAAGGTTTGAAAAGAATATAAAAAGACCTATAGCCGCAATTAGAGGGGTGTACTTGAGCCCCGATTCACCTATGTTTTCCTTCAGCATTGAGCGAACAAATCTCAAGTATCCTTCCACGAGAGCCTGAAAGCGGGTAGGTTTAACAGAGGGTCTGCCCGCTGCAATTACTATGAGAACAGAAATTGCCATTGCTACCAAACCCAGAATAATATGCGTGTAGCTGATGGCGTTTTCCTCCATTCTTTTGAACCCCTTTTTCGGCTGAAAGATTATAACACAGGTTCAAACTATTTCAGACCTGAGAATGTCATGCATGTGAATAATGCCAACGGGTTTGCTATCATCATCAACAACGATGAGAACCATGATCTTATGGTCCTCCATCCTCTTCAAAGCCTGAAGCGCAAGCTCGTCTGGGCGGGCGATCTTGGGATTTTTCGTCATAACATCCCTTGCAAGGGATGTGTCAAAATTTCCTCCTCTATTTACAAACCTCCTGAGGTCACCGTCGGTGATGATCCCCACAAGCTTACCTTTATTGTCAACAACCGCTGTAGCCCCGAAACCCTTGGCGGTCATTGTAATGATTGTTTGGGTCATAGGAGTGTCTTCTCTCACCACAGGAAGCTCATCTCCGCCGTGGTAAAGATCCTTCACGAGTCTCAATTTTCTTCCAAGGGAACCTGCGGGGTGCCTGAGGGCAAAATCCTCTTTTGTGAACCCCCTCATCTCCATAACAACCATTGCAAGGGCGTCTCCCAGAACGAGGGTAGCGGTTGAAGAGGTTGTTGGGGCAAGGTCAAGGGGGCATGCCTCCTTGTCTATGTTGAGAAAAAGGTTAATGTCGCTGTACTTTGCAAGCGATGATCCGGGATTATTGGTAATAGCAATAAGAGTAACGCCCTGCATCTTCAAATAGGGAACGATTGACAGGACCTCCCCCGACTCACCGCTGTTTGATATTGCAATTACAACATCCTTTTGACCTATTACACCAAGGTCTCCGTGCAGGGCCTCCGAAGGATGAACGAAGTGAGAAGGAGTCCCAGTGCTGGCAAAGGTTGATGCTATTTTCCTCCCTATGTGTCCCGACTTACCTATACCCGTGACTACTACCTTACCCTCACAGGAGAGGATAACCTCAACAGCCTTTGCAAATTCCTCATTTAAAGAATCCTCAAGCCTCCTCAGGCCCTCAATTTCTTCCTCAATAACTCTGATAGCTTTTTTGATGGCTTCATGAGAATTCATACCTTAGCCTTGTAATTTTCTATTCCCTTCATTATTTCGTCAATGGCACTCTGAAGACCCTTAAAGCTTTCAACCTTTACCCACTTACCCGGCTCAAGCTCCTTGTAATGTTCAAAGAAGTGCTTTATTCTGTCAAGGAGAACCTTAGGGAGGTCGTCAACAGTTTTTATTCCCTCGTATTCAGGGTCAAGCTTTGAGTGGGGGACCGCCAGAACCTTTGTGTCAGTCCCTTCCTCGTCTTTCATCTCAAGTATCCCTATGGGTCTCGCCCTCATTACACTTCCCGGAGCCACCGGCTCCCTTGAGATGACGAGCACATCAACGGGATCGCCGTCATCGGCAAGGGTTGAAGGCACGAAGCCGTAATTAAAGGGATAATGCATTGCTGTGAACAGGAACCTGTCCACAAAAACAGCTCCCGAATCACGGTCAACCTCATACTTAATAGAACTGCCCTGTGGGATTTCTATAACCACATAAATATCCTCGGGCGGATTCTTCCCCGCCGGTAAGTCCTTCAATGCCATATTCACACCTCCGCTAAAAATGATACGTCAAACCCGCAACAAAGGAAGTATTGCTCAAATTAAGGTCAATTGACTCATCCATCCTCTGAGAAACCGCGGTACCCGTTGAGTCAACGCACTGCACCTCTCCTGTTATCTTCATTTTAAACTTGCCTGCATACAGGTATTTTGCCATGAAGAAGATTCCCCACTTGCCTCCTATTCTGGGGAGGGATCCGAAGACATACTCACCTCCTCCAAAGATCTGAAATCCCTGAGAAAATCCCGTTTGACCGGTAGCGTCTGCGGAACAGGTATTCCCCGAAGATAGGTCCGACACCGTGAAAGTGGCGGTTGCCTGAGCGAGACTGATGTTGACACCATCACCTGCCCACCCCCGCAGTCTGCCGAATCCAATTACATAAGCAGCATTAGCTTCAAAAGGGACATGGTTACCTATTCCCGCGGCGTTCACTGTAATAAAATTACCCGTCACCGGGTCTATTCCGCTATCAGAAACAACCCTTACCGAAGTTGACGCTGAAACCGCATATCCGAAGTGAAGCCCCTGAAGTTTCCCCATTAAAGGAACCCTTGCAAGAAAAAAGGAACCAACGTTGAAAGCCTGTCCGCCTTCCTGATAATTTGTGGGTCCGAACCACACACCTCCGAAAGCTTTAAAATCCTGAGTGAAGGCAACAGTGGAGGTAAAGGCAGAGGCTAAGACGAACTTCCTCATCTCACCTCAACCTCCGTTTGAATATTCAGTGGATAATTTTAACCCGAGCCGAAAATCCTCATAATGTCGTTAAGAACTACGAAAGCCATAAGAGTCAGTATCAGGGCAAATCCCACCTTCTGCCAGTACTCTTTGAAGCGGTCCGGAAGAGGCTTTCGCCTGACCATTTCAAGGAGAAATAGAAGAATCAACCCTCCGTCAAGAACGGGTAGCGGAAGAAGGTTAAAAATTCCCAATTGAAGGGAGATAAAAGCCATTGAAAACAGGTATGCACTTAGCCCGCTCTGGGCAGCTTCACCCGCAAACTGGGCTATGGCTATGGGACCTCCGAGGGTTTTAAAGGAGAGGTTACCGGTGATAAGAGCCTTAAGTGTCTCAAAGGTCAAAACCGTTAGCTCAATACTGTGGTCAATGGCTTTTTTAATCGCCCGGCTCATTGCGTAGCTTTCCTTCACCGTTTCCACATAGGGAGATATCCCTATAAGGGGGACTTTCTCGTCTCCCACAAGGGCAGGAACCAGTTCCTTTTCAAAAACCTTACCTTCTCTCATAACTTTCAGTTTGATTGGCTCACCGCGGGAGCTCCTTACCTCTTTAACGAGCTGATACCAGCTTTCAACCTTTTTTCCGTTCACTTCAAGGATCCTGTCCCCTTTCCTCAAACCAACCTGAAAGGCGGGAGAAGCACTCCCGTCAGGCAGTTTGTCAGCCACCCTCCCCACTACAGGCTCAAGGTTAGGATGGATGCCGAAGAATTCTCTTCCCGTTTTAATCTCCGGGGAGGGAGCACTTAACACCGTTAACTTTCCATCCCTCTCAACCTCAATTAAAATCTTTTGACCGCCCTTTATCGAACCTTCCACAATCGCCCTTCTGACCTGCCTCCACTCTCTTATCTCTCTCCCGCCGATTCTTAGAATCCTGTCTCCCTTCTTTAATCCGATCGTGTCAGCCCACGTTCCCTCTTCAACAAAGCCGACAATGGCAGGTTTCTTCTCGTGAGCGGGAACATCAATACCGATCACGAAAACGAGGGAAAAGAGAAAGATAGTTAGAAGAAAGTTAAAGAGAGGTCCGCCGAAGGCAATGAGAATCTTCTGCCAGTTGGGTTTTGATGAAAAAGCACGCGGATCCTCAAGGGGCTGATCCTCACCGTAGAGCTTAACGAACCCGCCCAGAGGAAGAACCGCTATCTGATAAACCGTTTCCCCCCACTGTTTCTTAACAAGAGGCGGTCCGAAACCTATTGAGAAGATCTCCACCTTCACACCGAAGAACTTTGCGATGAGAAAGTGGCCGAGCTCATGGAACCAAATCAGGATTCCGATCAAAACGAGGAAGGCTATTAAAGTTTCCATCAGTCCTCCTTTATAATTTTCACCAAAACCTTTCTCTGTCTGGGTCCGTCAAACTCGGCAAGAAATATTGATTCCCATGTTCCGAGTAAGAGGTCACCGCCCGAAACGGGGATGACCCTTGAATTCCCGATTATACTGCTCCTGATGTGAGCGGCAGAATTGCCTTCCGCATGTTCGTAGTTGGGATCGCTCCAGGGAATAAGTTTCTCGCTCATGTACAGGATATCTCTTAAAACATCGGGATCCGCACCTTCATTGATGAAAACGCAGGCGGTAGTGTGAGGGACGTAAACAATGCACAAACCGTCCTGCACCCCAGACTTTCCAACAACCTTTCTGACCTCGGATGTGATGTTCACAGCACAGGTGTGCTTCGGTGTGCTAACCTTCAATACTTCTGTCATGAAAGAGTATTTTAACCTTCACCTGCGAAATCCTGAAGCCGACCTTTTATAAATTCCCACGACCAGGCTCTTGCCTGCGTGAGTGGCATTTGCTTTCCCGCATGGCTTTCGTAGCCCTCAACCCAGACATAGTTCCCGTCGGTCAGGAGCTTGAAGTTGTTGGTTCTTCCTGCCCATGTCCAGTAGTTGTGAGGTGTTATTCCCATCCCCCTTTTGAAGGTCTCAAGCTCTTCTTCAGTGAGGGGTCTCGCTTCCCCCAAGGAAACCGAAGGCTCCTCTTGCTTCTTAGGAGAGGTTCCGAAGATTCCCTTAATTTTCTTAAGCATTGCTACTCTGTAGTTTAAATCTTTAAAAGGCAGGGTCCTACGACTTATCTCATATAATCATTACATGCCCAAAAGGGACCTCCTCCTGAGAGCAATACATCAAAACCCTATTGAAAGATTCCCCGTCTGGCTCATGAGACAGGCGGGAAGGTACATGAAGGAGTACAGGGAACTCAGGGAAAAGGAAAAGGATTTTTTGAGCCTTTGCAAGAACGTTGATCTCTCGGTGAAAATATCCCTCCTTCCCCTTGAGCTCCTTGATGTTGACGCAATCATTATATTCTCCGACATTCTTGTCCCCCTTGAGGGTCTCGGATTGACTGTCAGGTTCGTTGAAGGAGAAGGACCCTCTGTTGAGTGGGACGGAAAGGTGGGTTCCCTAAAAAAGTACGACCCCGAATCAAACTCATTCGTTTATCAAATAATACAAAGAGTTATAGGTGAACAGCAAGAGGTGCCGGTTATAGGCTTTGCGGGAGCACCCTTTACCCTCGCCAGTTATATGATAGAAGGAGGTGCCTCAAGGGATTTTCTGAGAACAAAGCTTTTCATGTGGGAAAGGGAATACGACTTCGGCAGGCTCATGGAAATATTGACAGATACAATTTACGATTATCTCTCAGCTCAGATAGAGGCGGGGTGCCATGTTGTCCAGATCTTTGACAGCTGGGCGGGTGCCCTTTCAAGGTCCGATTATGAATACCATGTTTATCAGTACACAGATCACCTCATAGGCAGGATGAAGGAGAAATACGACATACCGGTTATCTACTTTTTCAGAAATTCCTCCTCCTTCATGGACTTTGCCCTCAACCTGAGGGCGGATGTTCTTTCCCTTGACTGGAGCGTTGACATATCCGAAGTCTCCCTGAAAACGGATAAGGTGCTTCAGGGAAACCTTGAACCTGCGGTTCTGTATGCTGAGGAAGAAACTTTAAAGCTCAAGACCCTTGAACTCCTGAGGTCTGTTCCGAGAAAGACGGGTTACATCTTCAACCTCGGTCACGGTCTCGCACCTGACATGGATTTTAATAAGGTTAAACTGCTCGTTGATACTGTAAAAAACTATAATATTCCGTAATATTTCTGTATTTTTACGATACTAAAAGGGAGGGCTTATGAGCGAGCTGATACGGTGGAGCGACATATTTCTTACAGGTGTTGATGAAATGGACTCACAGCACAGAACCCTCGTTGACATGATAAATCATGTTTACGAACTCCTTGAAAAGGGTAAACACTAAGACGCTAAGGACTTCTTCAGGAAGGAAATAACCCTTTACATAGAAAAACACTTCAGCGACGAGGAAAGGTTCATGAAGTCCATTAACTACCCCGCCTTTGAAACCCACAAAAGGTCTCACGATCAGTTCAGGAAGGTAATGTTCACAGCCCTCGCAAAGATTGAGAGTGGCGAGGAAAAGGATTTCAGGTCTGCCCTTTCCCTCGCGTGGGGCTGGCTATACTCCCACATAGTTAAGGTGGATAAAAAGTACGGAGAGTTTTACCGGGGATTGGTGCAGGATTAGTCTTTTATACTATTTTCTTTATTATGTTAAGTCTTTCCTACGACCGGAGAGGTCTTATCCCGGTCATTGCTCAGGATGTCAGGACCGGCGAAGTCCGTATGATGGCGTGGGCAAACGAGGAGGCAATCCGCAAAACCCTTGAAACGGGTTATGCCCACTACTTTTCAAGGTCAAGAAAAGAAGTCTGGAAAAAGGGCGAGACCTCGGGGGAACTTCAGAGGGTAGTTGAGGTCAGGGTTGACTGCGACGAGGATGCGGTTATTTACATTGTAGAACAGGAGAAAAATCGTGCCTGCCACAAGGGAGAGAGAAACTGTTTCTTCAGAAAAATAGACGGGAAGAGGACCACAAACCCGCTACCCTTTGAAGCTTTGCAGAGACTTCAGGAGGTTTTAAAGGACAGGATTGAGAAAAAACCGGAAGGGTCGTACACCGCAAAAATAGTGTCCGAAGGTGAGGACAGGGTCCTTCAAAAGTTCGGCGAAGAGGCGGTTGAAACGCTTATAGCCCTCAAAAATTCGGACAAAGACAGGATACTTGCGGAAGTCTCGGATTTGTTGTATTTTCTAACACTTTCCTTGACCTTGAAAGGAATTGACCTCAGGGAGGTCCTTGAGGAGCTGATAGGGAGAATGAAGTAATATCGGAGGTTTGCAATGCGCGTTGAGGCTTATCAAGGAGACATTAAGGATCTGGAAATAAAATCCGCGGTTGTGTTTGCCTTTGAGGAGGACCTTAAAAACCTCTCCAGGCTCGGGAGGGGTATTTCACGGCGCGTCAAGCAGGCGCTGAGCATTCAAGGGTTTAAGGGAAAAGAGGGAGAAATTAAAAAGGTTCCCCTTCCTGGACAGAGAATACCCCTTGTCTATGTATTGGGACTGGGCAAAAAGGACAGGGTTGTTGCAGACACTTACAGAAGGTTAACCGCTACTGCAATAAGGGAAATGAAAAGGGACAGGGTAGAGGAAGCTCTTATAATCCCCCCCAGGGTCAGGGAAGACCTTTCTCAATTCATTGCAGAAGGGTCAATTCTCGGGGATTACAAATTTGACAAGTACAGAAAGGTTAAGGAAGAGGAACCCTTTGAGATTGAGAAAATTCTGATACTCGGCGGTGATCCCCAATCCATTCAGAAAGGAATCATTCTGGGAGAGTGTCAGAACTTTGCGAGAAGCCTTGTAAACGAGCCGGGCAATGTAATTAATCCCATTACCCTTTCGGAGGAGGCAAAGAAGCTTGCAAAGGAGTGCAAACTTGAGTGCAAAATCTACAACGAAAAGGACATTCAAAAGATGGGAATGCTTGCCCTCTGGAGCGTGGGTAAAGGTTCCGCCACACCGCCCAGATTCATTCACCTGACCTACAAACCCAAGGGAAGGGCAAAGGACAGGATAGCAATAGTTGGCAAAGGACTGACCTTTGACAGCGGAGGTCTCAACATAAAGCCCGGTGATTACATGAGGACCATGAAAATGGATAAGTCCGGAGCCTGCGCGGTTCTGGGAATCATGAAAGCTCTCGCAATGATCAAACCCAGTATTGAGGTTCACGGCATTATCGGAGCCGCAGAAAACATAC
>JALSHX010000255.1 GCA_026982025.1 Aquificaceae bacterium
AAAGTCCTCCTCCGAGTATTTCTCAATCAGGTAGTTTCCGTAAACGCCTCTCCCGGCATACTCCTTTACGAAGCCGTAGAAACCTTCGGTGTTGTAAGGTCTGTACTCCCTTGAAAGTTCATCCCTTACCTCGTATCCCCTGATGTGGGCAACCTTCTTGTAAAGGTCGTAAAGCAGAAGCCTTGCCGCTGCGTACTGCCAGTCGGGGCTTTCGGGCGATACCTTTTCCGCGGCAGTTCTTATGAGAACCTCCTGAATCTCCTCGGTGGTGATGCCGTCCCTGAACTGTATCTGTGCATCTGTTTCCAGCTCAAGGGGGTCCACCGACAGTCCCTTGAAGGCAAACTCAAGGGCAAGGCGGATTTTGTTGATGTCAAGCCTCTCCCTCCTCCCGCTTCTTTTGACAACCTCCATCATAACTGTCCCCTCCATTTTAGGCATTGTAAACCCCGCATTCACTTAATACCCATGAGCAATTACATTGAAAAGTCAAGGAGTTTGAAGTAAATTAAAAAGTCCTTCTCACCGATAAATAATTTAGACATAGACCCGTTTTCTTCTAAACACAACAAAAGCAATGATTTCAGCCACAGCCCTGTAAAATTCGGGAGGAATCTCATCCCCCACCTCAACGGAGGAGAATAGACTCCTTGCAAGCTCTTCCCTCCTCACCACAGGGACCTCGTGCCTCCGAGCAACCTCAATGATTTTCTCAGCAATAGAGCCCTTCCCTTTAGCTACAACTTTGGGTGCACTGTCCTTTTCCTGATCATATCTAAGGGCGACTGCAATGTGGGTCGGGTTTGTAATGACAACGCTGGCTTTGGGCACCTCAGCCATCATCCTCCCCCTTGCCATCTCCCTCATTCTTGACCTTATTTTTGCCCTTATCTCCGGATGTCCCTCAAGCTGTTTAAATTCCTCCTTAACCTCCTGCCTCGTCATTCTGATCTTCCTCTCGTACTCCCATTTTTTATATGCAAAGTCAAGAAGGGCGATCAGGAAAGCCATAACCCCGAGGATGAGCACGACTTTCATAATCAGTGAAAGCATAAAGCTCACACCCTCAAGGATCGGACTGCTCGCAGATCCTATAAGAAGGTCAATGCTTCCTTTTAAAACAAAGAGGGCAACACCGAAGAGAATCAATGCTTTAAGTGAATTTTTGGCGAGCTCAAAGAGGGTTGTCAGGGAGAAGATCCTCTTAAACCCTTCAAAGGGGTTTATCCTTTCCCATTTGAACTGAAGGGGCTTGAGGGAAAACACGAACCCGAACTGGGCAATGTGAGCGGAGATTACCACCAAAACCGCAACAACAAAAAAGGGAACGAGGAGCTTTATCGTTCCGAGGAAGGATTCTTTAACGGTGTTTCCCGCAAGGGAACTAAATTCAAAAGGTCTTAAACCGGCAATTGCGGAAAAGAGGGAAACCACTTCTTTGAAAATCAGTCCTCCAGTGAAAAAGATGATGACGGATGAAATAAGTACGGTCAGGGATGAAGCTATTTCTACGCTTTTTGCGACATTTCCCTCCTGTTTTAACTTTCTTCTTCTGTACGGTGTTGCCTTTTCTGTCTTGTTTTCCTGCGCCATTAAACCCCCGGAATTTTAAATATACAGCGTTATCCGCCATTTACAAACCTGATAAAGTCAAGGATGTGCCCTCTCATGTAAGATGTTAAAACTATTCCGATAACTGGTAAAGAAAGCATAAAAATCATGAGACCTACCATAATTTGGAGGGGAAGACCAACCATGAAAACATTTATCTGGGGAATGAACCTGTTCACAACGGCAAGTATTATGTTTGTCAAGAGAGCCGCAACGAGCACAGGAAGGGCCATTTTGACGCCCGTCGAAAAACTCTTGTAAAAGAGCTCAAGGAGAGCCTCTCCCCTGATTGAGAACAGGTCAAAGCTCCCCAAGGGAAGGCTTGTAAGACTTGAAGATAGCCCTATAAATACCGCCTCCGCACCGCCGAGAGTCAGGAACAGAGTTGATCCAAGCAAGGTAGAGAACCCTGCTATCACCGTAGTCTGGGGTTGCTGGGGCAAAAACATCATAAGAAATCCGAGCCCCGAATGAATAGCTATAATTTCCCCCGCCACGAATACAGCTTCAAATATCATCCTCAGAAAAAAACCTGCGGTAAATCCAAACAGTATCTCCGAGAGAGCAAGGCTAATGAGCTTTGAGACGGTCGGAACTTCAAGAGGTTCAACGGGATTGAAAACAATAATGCTCAGTGCAAGGGCAAATGAGAGGTAAATACGCACAAATCCGGGTATAAAAAAGGTCCCGAAAGCGGGCACCATTATCACAAATGCAAGAACTCTAAGGTAAATAAGAAAAAGATTTATAAGGAAGGGAACCGAAAACTCTATCATCTTATCCAGAGGGGAATGTTGATAAAAATCTCCCTTGAGAAGTCAACGAGCTTTCCCATCATCCACCCTCCCAGCAAAAAGACCGTTAGCATAGCCGCGACTATCTTGGGGATGTAGGCGAGGGTCATTTCCTGAATCTGTGTGGCAGCCTGAAAAACGCTGATTACCAAGCCCACAATAAAAGTGGCAAGTAGGACAGGCATTGCAAGGAGCATTGCCATTTCAAGGGCTTTCTGTCCGATAGAAATTACCATATCGGGGCTCATCGCTCACCTCACATATAGCTTCTTACAAGTGATAGCACAACAAGTTCCCAACCGTTTGCGAGAACAAAAAGCATTATCTTGAAGGGAAGGGAGATCAGCTGGGGAGGGATCATTATGATTCCCATTGATATGAGGATGGAAGCCACGACTATGTCAACTATAAGGAAGGGTATGTAAAGGAGAAAAACTATTTCAAAGGCTGTGGTAAGTTCACTTACCATGAAAGCGGGAATAAGGACGGAAAGAGGTATATCAGAGGGTTCTTTTATTTTCTCCCTCTCTTCTTTGGACATGTTTGCACTCTCAATAAATACCTTGACCGTGTCCTTCCTCGTCTGGCTCAGCATAAAGGCTTTGAGGGAAGCGGAAACCCTTGAAAAGAACTCCCTGTCCGTTATCTGCTCATTCATGTAGGGCTGAAGAGCCTTTGTATTTATCTCGTCAAATACTGGCTTCATGATGAAGAAAGTAAGGAACAGAGCGAGGGAAACGATCACCTGATTGGGAGGAACCTGTGGAAGACCGAGAGCCTGCCTGAGCACCGAAAGAACCACAACCACCCTTATAAAGGAGGTTGTCATGATCAGAATTGAGGGTGCAAGGGCGAGGATAGTAAGCAGGATCAGAAGGCGAATGGATGTGTCTAAATCTCCCTCTCCTATTTTTATCTCAACGGGAGGCAGGACCTGATTCTGAGCCACCGCTACCGCGGTGCTCAGAAGGACCCCCACCACCAGCTTTATCATCTTCCCTATATATTACATCAGCACCCCTTTCGCTCACTACAAGGAGGATGGTTTTCCCCTTGACCAGAATTTCAACGATGTGAACGCTTCTCGTGATGGGCTGAATTTTTTTTATCTCAAAGGATCCATCTCCCCGGAGGGATTTGATCCCGGTGAGCCTCCTCATCAGATAAGGCAGGGCAAGGACTATAACTGCAACCACGAGGGCAAGGGACAGGAGGACCTTTATAAGGTACTGGACGAGTTCCATTATTCTGCCTGAACAACGAATTCGGTAAAGTAAACGTTTCTAACCCCTCCCTGCACGAGGATGGTGTTAACCCTTTTAATGACTTCCAGCTTCAGCTGTTCCCTTCCTTCGGGAGACCTTAGCTCCCTTGAGGTTTTGTTAGACAGGATTTCAATTATGGCATCCCTAATTATGGGCTCCCTCTTTTGCACCTCCATGATAACCTCCGGACTGCTGACCTCAAGGGTCAGGGAAACCCTCGCGTACATCGTGAGTTCCGGATCGGCGAGGTTTACGATGAAAGCGGGTTCAAGCTTGTACATGACGCCGACCGCCTCGGGGGAAACGGTCGGTTTGGGTGCTTCCGCTTCTTCATCGGTTTTTTTTGCGAATAAAAAGAAGTAAGCTCCTGCTCCCCCTCCAATTAGTAATGTGAGGAGAAGGAGTAGGGCGAGGAGAAGCTTGCCCTTGCCTCCGCCGGCCGTCTCCTCAGCCTGCTGTGCCTCCTTCTCCTCCTCAGCCATGGCCCCTTATCTAACGAGGTTTACTGTTTCGTCAAGGATCGTGTTTGAAGTTGTTATAACCCTTGCGTTCGCCTGATAGGCACGCTGGGCTGTTATTAGGTTTATAAACTCCTTGGCTATGTCCACATTAGACATCTCCAGCATTCCAGACCTCACCTTTTCGGACCCACCTGCTAATAATATAGTGGGTGTTGTAATGGATGTGTAGAGGTTTGCGCCTTTTTTGGTCAGCTCCTCCGGGTCTCCGAATACCGCAAGGGCGACCCTGTAAAGGGGAAGGGACTCCCCGTTTGAGTAAACACCCACCACCGAACCGTCCTCCGAAAGAACATAGACATCAATGAGGTCCCCTTTGGTGTAGCCATCCTGATCGGCGGTTATAATGAAGTTAGAGGCGAATTGGTTAATGTAGGAATTTACTATCTTGTCTTCATCCGTATTGTCATTGTCGTAGGAATTATATCTGTATGTTATTGTGTAGTTTCCGGGGTCGGGGGGAGTGAAAAAGGTTAAAAGCCCCTTCGTGTAATCTATCTTTCCGATAATGTTATTCGTTGCTGTATCAATAATGTTCCCTGTTCCGTCATCTCCTATGTTGATCGTTGATCCTCCTATGTCCACACTTCCCCCGAGAGTTCCGAAGGATATGGGTCTGTGGGCAGGATTTAGCTGAAAGGTTCTTGTGTTTCCGTCACCGGTAATATTTGTTAAACCGCTTGTTGCGCTTGCCGTTAAGTCGGCGGTTGTCTCAACGGTAGGTTCTTCTCCGAGAATAAAAACCATCTGGGATGGATCGCTCAATCCGAGGGACTGGACTTCCCCTCCGAGCCTTCCGCCGGAAACAGTATTGATCCCGCCCGGCGGAGGATTTAGGCTGTCAAAGAGGTTGAAGTAATAGTACCTCTTGGTACCGATCGTTGTGGTAAGGATTTTATCTGACGAGAGGTCAAGGAGGTTGCCCTCGTCATCAAACACAAGCCTAAGATAGTTGAAACCGTTATCCTGACCGTCCGCGTAGGAGTTAGCTATCAGGTCCTCAGCAGTACCGTCTCCGTCGTAATCTGCGAGAATGAACACCTGCCAGACATTGGTAGCGGACTTCTTGAAGAAAATGTCAGCCTGATATGGGTTTCCGAGGGTGTCGTAGATTGTGACCGTATACTTATAGTTATAAGAATTAACATCAAGGGGATTGAAAAGATTAACGGAGGGAATCACCGCATTGGCGTCAAGGTTTGTAGGCTGTATGAATGAAATGGCTGTAGTTGCCTTCGGCTGGAGCTGTTGCTCAACCCTTATCTCTTCAAGACCCGTTCCTACAACCTCTCCTCTTTCATTTAACCTGAACCCCTGAAGGAAGAATCCTCCGGAATTAACAAGGTAGCCGTCCCTGCTCAGCCTGAACTGTCCGTCTCTGGTATAGAGGTTGGCACCCGTTATGGGGTCCTTAAGTATGAAAAGCCCCCTACCCTGTATGGCAAGGTCAGTGTTGACACCCGTCTGCTTGAAGTTTCCTATGGTCCAGATCTTCTGGGTGCTGTCAACGATAACTCCCGCACCGAAGGTTGTTGACTTGAGAGTTCCCGTTACAACATTCAAACCGATGTTTACCTGAGAAATTACATCCTGAAATAAGGGTCTCTGGGTTTTGAACCCGACGGTATTAACATTGGAGATGTTGTCGGAAGTCAGATCGATCCAGAAACGCGAAGCGTCAAGCCCCGTCACCGCGTTGAAAAAGCTCCTCAGCATGGCTCACACCCCCACGTAAATAATTTGACCTGCCGAAACCTGCTTGCCCGACTCAAGGTCAAGGAGAAGCTCTCCCCCCAGAATCCCCACGGAGCTGACCCTGTCTTTAAACCCCAGCATGACATCCGTCACCTCCACATCTCCGCTTACAACCTTTACGGTGTACTTGCCCGGAGGAAGGTCCGACAGGTCAAGGGAGTTCAGACCTTTTTTGAGGTCCGTGCTTATCTCCTTCACTACCTCTTCCCCCTCAAGAATTTGGACCTTAACGCTGTCAATTTCCTCCGTCGAGACAAGGTAGTACTCAAGTCCCGAATTTGGTTCAACGGCATCGGTGGCAAAAACAAAACTTTTTCCTATCAGGCTTATTGACTGCATAAAGGTGATCTGATTCATCCAGGATGTAAAGGTCTCAACAAAAAACTTCATGTCGGTGAAGAACCTGATCTGGTTGAGTCTGACTATATCCTCCACTGACTTGGAAAGGTCCTGCTGGCGGAAAGGGTCCTGAAACCTGAGGGTTTCAAGGTATATTTTCATAAAGTCTTCTGCGGTAAGGTTGTCAACTGACTGAACATAATCGGGTCCCACGATTTTTGGCTCCCTCTCAGCGGGCAGATTCACTCCGCTTATGTGGCTCATGACTTTTCTCCCTGCTTTCTCTTGATTTCCTGAGCTAAAACTTCGGCAAAGGATGGCACCTTCTTCTTCTGGGAGCCGGACAGAGCACCCTTGAGGTCGTAGATTCTTTTTTCCTTCTTGAGGACTACCTCGTTTTCCTTCACCTCAACCTTTAGAATGTCGCCTTCACGGACGCCCAGCTTCTTCCTGATCTCGCTGGGCAGGGCTATTAGTCCCCTTGACATTACCTTAACCACTTCGTCCATGACATGTATTAATATCGGACGATTTCAAATATTTTCAATTTTCAATTCAGGGAATAATGTATTGACAATTAAAAATGTTTGACAAAATTGAATATCATGAAACTCATTGACACGAGTGTTTTGATTGAATTTTTCACGGGAGGAGAGGAAACCGTTGACAGAATTGACGCATTCTTTAGAGAACTTGAAAGGCAGAAGGAGAAGCTCCTCCTGACGGAGGAGACGGTTATTGAGATAGTTTACTATCTTGAGAAGATCTTGGGCTGGGAAAAGGAGGTGGTGGCGGATGTTCTATCCACTGTTATGGCGGACAGCCTTTTTAAGGTTGAGAGCCGGGATGTTCTCATGAAAGCCGTAAGAATATACTCCTCAAGTAAACTTGACTTTATAGACTGTCTGAAGATAGCCAGAGCAAGTAAGAGGAAAATCAACGAGGTTCTCAGCTTCAGGAAAATCCTTGAGAAGGGAGGGATAAAGGTCATTCGCCCCTGAGGGTCTTGTAAAGCTCCTCAAGCTCTTTTCTGGATTCGCGGAAGGAAACCCCCTCGTTATAATTCTGCCTGAAGAAGTGATCAATTATTTCCTTATTTTCAAGGACTTTATCAACCGCGGGATTTGAGCCTTTCTTGTAAAGACCGAGGTTCACGAGGTCCTCCATTGACTCGTAGGAGCTGAGAAGCTCCTTAATGTACATTGCCATGTTGAGGTGGTCTTCGTCAACGAGCCGGGGCATCAGTCTTGAGAGACTTTTCACGGGATCAACCGCTGGATACAAGCCCGCATTTGCCCTCTTTCTGGATAAGACAATGTGCCCGTCAAAAACCCCGACAAGAGCGTCAGCAACGGGATCAAGGGTTATGTCGTCTCCCTCAACGAGAACGCTGAAAACACCCGTGATGCTTCCGCCGTCCCTGAAGTTTCCGCAACTTTCAACGATGTTGGTCATCAGGTGAAAAACGGATGGGGTATAGCCCTTGAGTGTGGGGGGTTCTCCCGCAGCAAGACCTATCTCCCTCTGAGCCATGGCAAAGCGGGTTATTGAATCCATAACAAGAAGGACATCCTTTCCCTGGTGAGCAAAGTGCCTTGCGTGGACTATCGCGCTGAGAGCACCTTTCACTTTAACCACCGGCGGTTCGTCGGCGGTTGAAACAACCACAATGCTCTTTTTAAGCCCCTCTCCAAGGACATCCTCAACGAACTCCCGAACCTCCCTTCCTCTCTCCCCTATAAGGGCGAGAACCACCACATCGGCGGTGCTGAAATTCGTTATCATTCCCAGAAGTGTGCTTTTTCCCACGCCCGCGCCGGCGAAAATTCCAACCTTTTGACCCTTTCCGAGGGTGAACATCCCGTTTATGGACCGTATGCCCGTATCAAAGACCTCCTTTATCCTTTCCCTATTTAAGGGATTAATTGATGAGAGCTCAATAGGAAGCCTCTGGGCAACGAGAACATCGTCACCATCAAGGGGTTCTCCGAAAGGATTTACCACCTTTCCGAGGAGCTCCTCTCCCGTGTAGGTGTACACGTACTCGCTCCTAATAAGCACCTTGTCGCCGGGTTTTATGCCCGAAAGTCTTCCGTATGGCATAACTATGCACCTGTCCTCCGCAAAGCCTATGACTTCACCATAAATTCGTCCTCCAGTTGAAGGGTAAATTTCAACGAGGTCACCCGTTGCGGAGCCGGGATTGTACGCCTCAAGGTATATACCGCTGACCTTGACTACCTTCCCGTAAACCTTAGCCCCCTTCAAGGACATCCTTAACCGCCTCTCTGAATATCTCCTCTATTATTTCCTCGTGCTTTCTCTCTATCACGAACTTGGGGGTTTCTATCCTTATCTCACCCTCTCTGAGGGTTTCGTCAGTTTCAATTTCAACCTCAACCTTCTCCGATAGTTTTTCCTTCAGCTCCGCTATAAAGTCGTAAACCCTGTCAACGTCAGAAGGGTTAAGGTGAACCCTGACAGACCCTTTCAGGTCAAAGGTCTTTTCAAAGACCTGCTCAAGGATTTTAGTCACCAATTCCTCTTTCGGCACAAGATCAGTCAGCAAAAATTCCTTGATCACTTTTTTTGCCAGATCTATCCAGTCCTTTTTAATTTGTTCTCTCGCATCTTTGAGTCCGATTTCAAAGCTTACGGAGAGTTTCTGCACAAGTTCACCGGTTATTTTTTGGCTGTTTTTCTCCTCAATGACTCTCTTGATTTCTTCCTCTTTTTTGAGAAGCTCCTCTTTGAGGTACGATAGCTCTCCGAGGAGCCTTTCCCTTTCCCCTTCAAGCTCCTCAATTTTCTTCTTCAGCAGGGAAGGGTCCTCCCCCTTTTCGGGAGTTGGTTTTTTATCATCCGTGTCGCCGTTAACTGCAAAGGTCCTGATTTGGTCCCTCTCCCTTTCAAATATTGGCTTGAATTCCTTAGACATAAGCCTCCTCACCGCCTATTTCAATCTTGCCCTCGTCTATCAGCTTCCTGATAACCGCAACCACCTGCTTCTGGGCTTTCTCCGCTTCCGTTTTCCTGACCGGACCAAGGGCCTCCATGTCTTCCTGCATGATCTTTGCAGCTCTCTTGGACATGTTGCTGAAAAACTTTTCCTTGATGTCGTCGGGAGCCGCCTTTAGAGCCACAATGAGGGTATTCTTGTCAACAGCCTTGAGAATCTCTATCATTGCCCTGTTGTCAAGCTTGCGGATGTCCTCAAAGGTGAACATCTTCTCTCTTATTCTCTCCTCAAGGGTCGGGTCCTCCTCACCTATCTTCTTCAGGAGATTTTCCGCTGTTTCCTTGTCAAGCATGTTCATGAGCTCTGCCGCTATTGAAACTCCCTCCTGCTTCTTTATTCCGCCTGCTATTCCGAGGGTCTTAATTTCTTCGGTGACCGTCTCAATGAGTTCCCTTAAAAAC
>JALSHX010000256.1 GCA_026982025.1 Aquificaceae bacterium
GCTCCCCGAAGGAAGGGTTGAATTGACCCGCTGGCCTGCTACCGTCGTGAGGATGACCGCCCGTACGGGAACGGGGTCCCTAAGGATTAAACGCGGAAACCTCTTGAGAGGTCTTTGAATCCTTTAAGGATGATCAGGATTACTACAAGGTATCCTGCAAGAGCATATTGGGGAGGGGCATTGGCTTTGTCAGCAATAACCTTTGGGCTGATTATTATAAGCCAGCCAATTATTAAGCCAACTAAAAGTATAATTGCTCCGGCACTTAACTTCCTGAACCTAACAAGACCCCAGAGTGTGGGAACGGTCAGCATAAAAGGGAAAAAGGACATTCCCGCCCTGAACATAAGCTCGGAAAAGTATCTGTTTGTATCAAAACCGAGTCTTTCGCCTTTAGTGTAGAGGGTAATCAGCGATGAGGACCTCACATGTTCAATTTTCTCTGCAAAGAGACCCACTTCCCTCAATGCTATCTCAGTACCGAGGGAAAAATTGGATAGCTCCTTGACAAAATAACCTTCCTTAAAGTTGTAAGCCGAACCTTTTGTAACAAAAATAATGTGCCCTTTCCATCTACCACTTTTCCCCTGAACAGCCTCAAGAACTTCGCCATCTTCGGATGTTTTGAGAAGGTAAAGCCCTGCAAATGCGCCTGAACCCACTTCAAGATTATCAACATAAACGTAATATATACCTCTTCCCGTATTCTTCACAAACCAGAGCTTTTCAACAATTCTTCCTATCTCCTGACGGTTTTTAAATTTCTTTTCCATATACCAGACACCCCTAAACAAACCGGGCAGGAATGACTCATTGAATATTAAAAAGAGTAGAGAAAGAAATGCAGAAAAAGAAATTATAAAGAAGGAGAAACGAAGAGGTGACATGGAAAAGCTCTGGGCAGTTAGGTCAATTCTCTTTTGAAAAACCCTTTTAAAAAGAACGATTATTGATATACCCACCAGAATCGGAGAAAGAATGTAAAATCCCAGAGGCACGAGGTAAGTCAAGTATTTCAGGAGAATTCCCGTGTCCCTGATTCTAAAGGACAGAAAAAAGTCGGTCAGGCTGTAAACGACTATTAGACCGAGTGATGCGAAGGTAACGGTGATAAAGATCTTTAAAAAGCTGTGAAGGATGTATCTGTCAAGAAGTGCCATTGGGATTATAATTTTAAAACTCAGGAGAGGTGGCCGAGGGGCCGAAGGCGGCCGCTTGCTAAGCGGCAGAGGGTTAATAGCCCTCCGAGGGTTCGAATCCCTCCCTCTCCGCCAAAGGAGGATGAAATGAAGTTAACTATATATCTAATCACCGACGATAAGTACTTTAAGGACAGGGATGTACTGAATATCATTGAGCAGGCAATTCAGGGCGGTATCACAGCAGTGCAGTACAGATTCAAGGGTAAAGCATCGGGAGAGATGTACGATGAGCTTGTCAAACTGAGAGAACTAACAAGAAGGCACGGTGTTGACCTCGTTGTGAACGACCGTCCTGATCTCGCTCTCGCTGTTGGTGCGGACGGAGTGCATGTTGGAAAAGACGACATACCGCCGGAGGCGGTAAGGGAGGTTGTAGGCGACAAAATGTACATAGGATACACCACAAACAGCCTTGAGGAAGTAAGGCGGGCACAGGACCTTCCCGTTGATTACATCGGTTTCGGATCAATTTATCCAACGGGCACCAAGGAGAATTACACCCTTGCAGGAGTTGACGCCCTGAGGGAGGCGGTCAGAATTTCCTCAAAGCCCGTGGTTGCCATAGGGGGCATCATGCCCTACAGGGTTTCGGAAATCCTCAGGGCGGGTGCAAGGAACATAGCCCTTTCCGGGGGAATCCTCGGATTTGAGGATGTAAAAAAGGCGGCTGAGGCGGTACAGCGTGCTTACAGAGAGACCATGAAAGAGCTTATGCTTCTGGGTAAGATTTAAAATATTTTTAGGGAGGAAAGGAATGGCTCTAAAGAGGGGTTCGCAGGCACCTCCGGTTGAAAAAACGGATCAGAATGGAAAGAAGCACGATCTTTCCCGAATTGAAGGCTGGAAGCTGATTATCTTTTACAAGGTCACCTGTCCCACCTGCCAGCTTACCCTGCCTTTCATTGAGAAGATCCACAGGTGGTACGGAGATAGGGTCAGCGTCTTCGGAATCATTCAGGACCCTCCGGACAAAGCAAAGGAGTTCATGAAAAACTACGGGCTTACATTCCCCCAGCTCATTGACGCTCCCGATTACCCCACATCAATTGAGTACGATGTTCAGGTCGTTCCCACCTACTACCTCATCAGTCCAGAGGGAAGCATTGAGATAACAGGGGAGAGCTTCGTTAAGAAAGAACTGGAAGGGCTGAATGAAGTTGTAGCCCAGAAGGCGGGAAAGGAAGTCAATCCCCTCTTTGAGGATGTGAGCGTTCCCGCCTTCAAGGCTGGCTGAGGCTCCCGTTCAAAGCGCTGAGGTTCAGCGCTAAAAAATTACAGGTTCAGGCGATAAAGCTAAGGTCAAGGCGTGTTCCGTACTTACGGAGTAAAAGCCTCCTAAGATCCTCGTGTTTCCTGAGCCTCGGGTCTTCCTCAAGGAGTTTCATGGCATCCTCCCTCGCATTAATGAGAACCTTTCTGTCGTGCGCTCTTGCAAGATTTGCAACGGTAAAACCGAAGTATCCCGACTGGGAAACTCCCAAAAGCTCTCCGGGTCCCCTGATGGCAAGGTCCTTTTCTGCCACCTCAAATCCGTCGTTCGTCCGCACGAGAACCATAAGTCTCCTGAAGGCATCGCTGTCCGTCTTCCTGAGAGAATCCGGAACCACGAGGTAGCAGTATGACTCCCTCTCTGACCTTCCTACCCTTCCCCTAAGCTGGTGGAGCTGAGAAAGACCGAAGCGGTGAGCGGATTCAACGATCATGAGAGTCGCCTCGGGAACATCAATGCCCACCTCAATAACCGTTGTAGAAACCAGGACATCTCCCTTCTTCTTAAACCTCTCCATTACTTCCCTTTTTTCCTCGTCGCCCATCCTTCCGTGAAGAAGAAGGACCTCCATTCCATCCAGCAACCTGACCCACTTCTCGTACTCCTCTGTCGCTGAACGAAGTTCAAGCTTTTCCGACTCTTCTATGAGCGGGTAAATAATGTAAACCTTGTTTCCGAGATTCACCTCTCTCTTTATTGAATTAATGAGCTTTTCCCTCTCACTCTCATAAAGGATGGAGGTCCTCACCTTTTGCCTTCCCGGAGGTAGCTCATCAATGATGGAAATGTCCAGATCGCCGTAAATTGAAAGGGCAAGAGTCCTTGGTATGGGCGTTGCACTCATCACAAGGCAGTGGGGGTAAAGCCCGCCTCCCTTCTCAAGGAGTAGTTTCCTCTGCATTACCCCGAACCTGTGCTGTTCGTCTATTATGACCAGACCGAGTCTATTAAACTCAAGTCCTTCCTGAATAAGAGCATGGGTACCAACTACTACCTGTATATTTCCCTCCTTTATATGCCTGTAAGCACTCCTCTTTTCCGACTGGGTGAGGCTTCCCGTTAGAATACCCACTCTAAAACCAAGTGGCTCAAGAAATTCCTTGAACTTGATGAAGTGCTGGCGTGCAAGAATTTCGGTAGGAACCATAAGCGCCACCTGATAACCTTCACGAAGTGAGGCAAAGGCAGAGGCAACAGCAACGACCGTCTTACCGCTTCCCACATCACCCTGAAGCAACCTATTCATAGGATGGGGTTTTGAGAGGTCTTCAAGAATCTCCCTGAGCGATCTCACCTGAGCGGATGTAAGTTTGAATGGGAGAAGGCCCTCAAATTCTGCAATAAAGTCTTCCGGATTCACCCCGATAACCGGAGACCTTTCAACCAGAGCTTCCTTCTTTTTGACAAGCAAGGCAAGCTGAAAGAGAAAGAGGTCGTCGTAAATCAGCCTTCTGTGATAGGGGTCAGAAAAAGAATTGAGCTCCTCTACCGACATGTCTCCCGGGATGTGCACTCTTTTGACGGATTCGGAAATAAAGGGAAATCCGTACTTTTTCAGTATCCACTCCGGTAAATACTCCTTTATGTGGGGAGAAAATCGCTTTGCCAAACCGGTTACGACTTCCCTTATCCTCTTCTGCTTCGCCTTTGATGAGATCCTGACTACATCTCCCTTGGACCTGCCGTAGTAAACGGGGATAATGGTGCCTGACTCTGCATCAGAAAGAACCTCTGGGTGAACCATATACTTTTTGCCCCTGAATGACCTTACCTTCCCGAAAACAAGCACCTGTTCACCCTTTTTGAAGGTGTATCTCAGAAAGTCCGTCTTTTTGTACCTGTACATCAAACTCAGAGAGCCCGTTCCGTCTGAGGTTAATACCTCAAAGGTGTATCCTCCCCCGCTTAAGCTCCGCATCCCCTCAACCCTCACCTTCAAGAGACACTTTTCCCCCGCCTTCGCAGTCTTGACGGTTTTAGGTGCCCGTCTATCCTCGTACCTTAAGGGAATGTAAAGAAGCAGGTCGTAGAGTGTTTCAATCCCGAGGGATTTAAGGAGTTTAAGGTCCTTCTCTCTGAGACTTTTAATTTTTTCAATGGGTGCAAAGAATTTGTAAATCTCCTTATCTCCGGACTTTCCCCTCTCTGCACCGCCCAGATGGGGATTTTCAAGAAATCTGATTAAATCCCTGAGAAATGCCTTTCTCTTCTCCAGGGGAAGCCTGTCAAGGTCCTGGAGGGTTTCAAGCATGTACGGAGGAGCCACATCTTTCATTTGATTGTACAGGTAAAGTCCTATGCCGAATCCCCGCCTCAGGCGTATTGCGTCATTTTCAAGTAAGCTCACAACGAAATTCCTGACCTTCTCCCTATCCATATCCTAAAAATCAAACTTTTTGAGCAGTCTCAGCTTGACTTCGGAGGTATCGTCGGAAAAGGTCCTTCCGTAAATATGAACACCTCCGGGTAGCCTTATGCTCCCTCCGTAAAATGTTGAACGGGGATCCCTGAGGGTGCTTTGCTGATACTCAATTGAAAATGCTCTCCCCAGCCTCTTTCTTATGTTCACATTGAAACCGAGGTCCCCGCTTGATCCCGTCTGTGTAGTGAGGGTAATGTCCACTCCGAAGGTCCTTGAGAGCCCTGTTCTCAGCTCACCGATGGAGCCGAAGGCTTTAAACAAGCCCTCCGCAACCGGGAAGAAGCCCTCGGCGGTAGAACCTATAATTAATTTGGAGAGTAGCTCCCTCCTGTCCATAGGAGGCTCCGACCAAATAAAAAGGTCAGGATCGTCAAGACTCCCCTTCAGGTTTATGTATATGGTCAGATCATCAGAAGTGTTTGCAATGAGGAGGTTCACCATTTTTTCCTCAGAACCCTGTTCCTTAACCAGCATAAAAGTTCCTCCCCTCACAAAAAACTTCCGTCCAAAGTATGTGAGCTCCCCCGAAACAAACTCAACAACAACGGAGTATTCAGGATCCCTTGCCGTTCCGCCGACCCACCCTTTGACCTTAGTGTATATATAGCCTTCAGGCAGGATGACCCTCAGAGGTCTGTCGGTTGCAAATCGTATGTCAAGCTTTGTTTCAATACCTACCTCCCTTTCCGATCTGCCCTGTCCCGCTCTTTGTGATTCACCTGCAGTCTTCTTCTTGACCGCAACCTCCCCTCCTATAAGGAAGTTAAAGTTCACCGTGACCTTTTTGAGTTCCTTTACGCTAAACCATCCTTCGGATGTAAAAGTAATGTCTCCCCTGAAATTATCCCCCGATAAGGAAATTGGCGCGTTCCTGCTTACCAAATAAATGTAGTAATCCCTGAGTCCGGAAGAACCCACATTAATAGAAATACCGTCCGAGTTCTTCCAGACCGTCAGGAAAGCAGAAAGATCCTTTCCCACTGCCCTGAGCTCAGCCCATGCAGACATGGGAAAGGAAAGATACCTTGAATAAATCTTCACGCCATCGTCGGTGAGCAGTTCAAAGCGAAGTTCGCCTTTGACCGAGCTGAAGCTAAACTTTGCGGTTCCCTCAGCCCTGCTTCCCGCTGGAGTGTAGGTGAACATTGAAAGTTTTGACAGGTCAAGGACACCCTTTGACTCAATAACTAATCCCGATTCACTACTGTAACTCACAAGAAAGTTTCCGTGAACGGCGCCTCCGAACCTGAAGTCCATCTCAAAAGACTTGTCCTCTAAATTAAAAACACCCTTTGAGGGTTGAACCCTAACCACTTCCCTTCCGAGAATTAAAATCTCCACACCTCCGAAAGATACCTCCCCTTTCTCTGGGTTTCCCTTAGCCTTACTACCACCGAATCTCACCTCAAAGGTCCCGAGCGTAAAATCCTTTGGCTCCAGAGAAAATTCAAAACTTCTGCCCTCATAACTTCCCGTTCCTTTCAGTCTAACTTCTTCGTCCATGATGCTCAGATTTAGATTTATTCCCAGAAGTCCGTGATGAGGGGTTCCCGAAAAAGTAAAATCAAGGGAATTATTCCCGGCAAATATGCTTCCCGCACTTATGAGCTTTCTGCGGGGAATTTCAAGGATAAGATTTCCGCTCAAGTGATCCCTCACATAATAAATCCCTCTTATGACATCCCCCCTCAGGAGCAGGTTTACAAATGAACCCGAGATGTCCCTTCCTTTGAATTTCCCTCCAACTACCCTTATCTCACCCTCTCCGCCACTCCTTTTATCCTTCCCGAACACCCCACCTCCAGTAATGTGAATATCAAAATCCTTACCCTCCACCCTTGATCTATCAAGGTCAAAATAAAAATCCCATTTCTCCCGGGATTTTTTAAAACTAACCTCTCCGTTAACTTCAAAGCCGATGTCTCCGTAGTACCTCTTGAAGTTTTTAAAGAAAATCTCAGCCCCCATCTCCTCTGGAATACTCCCTCCCACTTTCCCCTCAAAACCCTCTCCTTTGAAGAGAGCCTCAAGATTCCCCTCCCTCAAAACAACTTCGTAATCAATATCACCTATGATAAGCTTATCCGAACTTACCCCCCGAAGAACTCCCCTCACCTCGGCAAAAGGACCTTTTTCATAGCCCGCTTCGCCAACTGCGTTGATACTTCCGCTCACCGGACCCCTCGCAAGGAAAACGTCCCTTACGTGAAATCGTGTCCTGACTCCTGAAGGAGTTATGTTCCCGCTCAAGATGAGGTCCCCCGTACCCTGAAGATAGGCTGAAAATTTACCGACAAGGCGGGAGTAGTCAAGGATAAAGCTCCCTTCGCCTCTCGTGAAGTACAGCTCCTCCACTTCCATACCACTTGTTTGTAAGAAAACTTCCAATTTGGAACTCAAAAGGTTAATCCTGACATCACCCTCCGCCCAAGAGTAGATGAACCGGTCAATTCCCAAAAGGTCGTCGTCAATAAAAATCCTTTTTACATTGATGCTTAATAAACCTTCAGGTGCTATTTTTAGGTCAAGGTCAGCCTCAAGGTCATCACCCTCAAGTGCCCCTTCAATTCTCAGCCTTCCCCCGAAGTCCAGCTTGAGCTCACCACTCGCCTTTACCTCCCTAAAAATACGCCTTCTCACCCTCAGGTTTCTCGCCTCAGCCTGCAGTGATGCAACCAGCCCTGACGGGTCTATGACCCCCTCAGCAGTGAAACCTACCGGAGGTATGTAAAGGTGTTCGCTTGAAAGACCGTAGTACTTTCCCCTAACCCTGAAACCACCCTTTACCTCTCCCTCTACCACCTCACCCTCAACCAATGCCTCAAAAAAGTCCGACCTCACCGTTAACCTTTCAACCTTTACCGAATCGTCGGTAAAAACCACCCTCTCAATGAGGGTGCTTACCCAAAGTCCGGAGGTTAAAAACTCAACAGACCCCCTGAGAGTCCGATCCTCAATAGCAAGGTTCCTAACCGACACAACGCTCTCCTGTGCCCCCACAGATGTGTAAGTAAAGTTCCTGATTTGTATTTGCGCCTCCTTTAAAAATTCAGGGATCGGCGGGACTCCGAGTTCAATTTCCCTCTTCTTTTCCCCCGCTTCCTCCTTCCCCTCTTTCTCATCAACCTCACTTACAACGACCACGCTCCCCTCACCGATATCAATGAACAATTTCCGGGAGAAACCGAGTGAAAAATCTCTCCCGCCCGCAAAGAAACTCAGTGATCCTGTCCTAAAATAGATGTAAAAACTTTCCACCTCAACGGAAGGAGGGTCGCTCCTGAGTTTCACTCCTTTAATGTCAAAATCAAAGTCCTTCTCTTCTAAAAAAGGCTTGAGGATTGCAAGGTAAAAGAAAAGGGCAAAGACCAGTATTACCGCCAGCTGGCGCATATAATCATTCTATTCCCGTATACTGCTTTTTTAAATTTGCCACATCGGGGTGCCGGGACTTGAACCCGGGACCTCAGGCCCCCCATGCCTGCGCGCTGCCACCTGCGCTACACCCCGTAGGGAAACTATTATACTTTTCTCATACGGAGTTCAACCAGCTCCAGCAGTTTCCTTGAGGGCTTAAATACAATTACCTTCCTGTCAGGTACGGGAACCTCCTCGCCGGTCCTCGGATTCCTCCCCACCTTGCTCTTTCTCTTCCTGACAAGAAAGGTACCGAATCCAGATATCTGAACCTTCTCACCCCTGTGGAGGGTGTCCTCTATAAGGGCGAACACCTCGTTGACTATTTCATAGACCTCTTTTTTGGTCATACTGCATTCGCTATTGCACCTCTCATGGATGAAATTGGCAATGTCCCTTTTGGTCATCTCAATGCTCCGGTGAAAGGGAAAGTATGGGCTATTATACTACAAAATCTGTAAATGGAATTTCCACAAAACCCACCCCCTTACATCTTCCACTTCTTCTTCAGAACGTCACCCAGCTTAAAGCCCGCCGTCTGAACCTCCTCTTCCCTTGCCTCAACAGCTTCCTCCTGCGGTTCTTCGCCGGACCTCAAGGCTTTTATGGAAAAGGTAACCTTGCCTTCCCGGGTATTCATGTCAATTATCTTCACCTCATACTCCTTTCCTTCTTTAATGGTTACATCCCGAGGAACTTCAGAAAAGGGAAGAAGTCCCTCCGCTCCTTCGGGAAGCTCAATAAAGGCTCCGAAGGGCATAACTTCTTTGACCTTTAGCTTCAGAACATCCCCTACATTGTAGTTCTTCTCTATCATCTCCCACGGATTTGGAGTCATTTGCTTTAGCCCAAGTTTTACGAACTTTCCGTCAGCTCCCAGCACCATAAAATC
Organism: Aquificaceae bacterium; assembly: GCA_026982025.1. Lineage (GTDB taxonomy): Bacteria > Aquificota > Aquificia > Aquificales > Aquificaceae > Hydrogenivirga. Next base: position 9,204 of record JALSHX010000256.1, read on the forward strand.
CATCTCCTCCCCCACTTTTAAGACATCCTCTATCCTCTTGGGCTTTGTCCACGAAAGGTCGCTCCTGTAAATAATTCCCTTCACCTTATCCGAGCCGATGTCAACGACAGCCCTGCTACCCTCAATCTTTTCTACCCTTCCTTTCACCTTAGTTCCCGGAGGATTTTCAGTAACAAACTCCTCACTCGGTTTGGGCTTTGCCTGTTTGATGCTGAGAATCAGCCTCTGCTTTTTGGAATCTATCTTCAGGACCTTTGCTTTAACCACATCACCTTTTTGATAGGTTTCATCAGTCCACGAGATCTCCTCTTCCGGTACATATCCCTCAACGCCGTCGTCTATCTCAAGAACGATTCCCCTGCCTGCCTGAATTACCCTACCCTGCACCACGGAACCCTGACCGTGGGTCT
>JALSHX010000257.1 GCA_026982025.1 Aquificaceae bacterium
TGAGTGTGGGAATTGCAGAATTCAGGGGAGACCTCAAAGAAGCTATTGAAGTATCCGACAAAGCCCTTTACGAAGCTAAGAGAGAGGGAAAGAACAGAGTCAGCTTTGCCGACTAAAGTATCCTCTTGAGCACATCTATACACTCATCAACATGGTCCTTGCCGATGATGAGAGGGGGGAGGAACCGAAGAACCGTCTTCTGGGTGCAGTTGATAAGGAGCCCGTTTTCAAGTGCTTTAAAAACAAGCTCCCCGCACTCCCTTCCCGTTTCAACCCCCACCATAAGACCCATCCCCCTTACTTCCCCTGCGGAAATTTCCCTCAACCTCTCTTTGAAGTAATCTCCGATTTCCCTCACACGGTCCAGCAGTTTCTCAACCTCTTCAATTACGACCAATCCCGCTTTGCATGCGAGTGCATTCCCCCCAAAGGTAGAGCCGTGGCTACCCGGCACCATTGCCTTGGCAATTTCCTCCTTTGCTATCACGCATCCGATGGGAACGCCTCCTCCAAGCCCTTTGGCTAAGGTAATCACATCGGGGTCAAGGGACCAGTGGTGGCTTGCAAAGAACCTCCCGGTTCTACCCACTCCCGTTTGAACCTCGTCAACGATAAGGAGAATGCCTCTTTCCTTAAGGAGTTGCCCGAGGTCCGCGAGGAAGGACGGGTCCATAACTTTAACTCCTCCCTCTCCCTGAATTACCTCAAGCATAACCGCTGCGGTTTCATTGGTTATCTTGCTCTCTACCGATGAGGTATTTGGTTGTGCAACATCAAAGCCATCAAGCATGGGTCCAAAGCCCTCGTGGAATGCTTTCCTCGGAGTTGCCGAGAGGCTACCGTAGGTTCTTCCGTGAAAGGCGTTTTCAAGGACTATGATTCTGTATCTGTCCTCTCCTTTCATGCGAAAGTACTTTCTTACCAGCTTGATGGCTGTTTCGTTAGCTTCCGCTCCCGAATTGCAGAAGAATACTTTCCCTTCCGAACCGAAGTGTGAAACGAGCTTTTGCGCAAGTTCCTCCTGCCACGGATTTTCATAGAGGTTTGAAACGTGGATAAGTTTCTGGGCCTGATCGCAGATTGCCTTTGTAAGGGCGGGGTGAGAGTGTCCGAGCACCGTAACTCCTATTCCTGAAATAAAATCAAGGTACCTTTTGCCCTTATCGTCGTACAGATAAGGACCTTCACCTTTAACAAAAGAGACGGGAAGCCTTGAGTAATTTTCAAAAAGGTACATCAGATCTTGACCACCTCCGGCTGAGCCAGAAGCTTTCTATAGCTGAGCGGCATATTTTCCGGGCTCAGTCCGTAGCAGATGAGAATTTCCTCCTCAAGGGCAAGGAATACCTCTCCGTTGAATTTTTCCTCATAGAGCTTCCTTGCAAGCTCCCCGATCCGCACGCTTTCAAGGAGGTCATCGCTTAAGGGAACAACTCCCAGAGAGTAGGGAGTAAGGTTAATCTCTTTATTAATAAGAGCAAATCCTGTCCTGTGGAGAAGCCATCCGAAAAGTATGGAGTTCATAAAGGCTGTTAAAGTAAAGATTACAAGGTCCTGAGGTAGGTCGGATTGTTCGGGAAGGATGGATATCAGTCCGTCTGATGGAATTAATCCCTCAAGGTCGGGAGAAGCAGTGACTTTAATGTGGGGAATTGGAAGGGTTGAAAAATCCGCTTTCCTGACAACAACCACCTTGGGGCGTGCAAGATTAAACGCCCTTTCCTGTGCACTTTCTTTCAAAGAGCTCAGGTCCACCCTCCTGATGGATCCTCCGATTCGGTAAGGAAGTAGGTTTTCGGGAAAAACGGCTCCGTAGGTAGCGTTTTCGGAAACCAACCTTCTTATCCTCAAACCGGGCTCAATAGTGCAGAGGTCTCTGAGCCTTATAGGAAATCTTGAAGAGATACTTTTTATGAGCGCCTCCTCCTTTGGGGGAACGGATATCATTATAGGATCCGGGTCAGACCTTTTATATGTCTTTCCGGGTTCAAAGGTGCAGGTGAGGAATTCTCCCTCTTGAGACAGCTCTTTTAAACTTTTCTTCAATCTTGACCTTGCCTCAGCCCACTCCTCCGAGATTGCAAAGGTGACGGGTAGCCTCGCAATTAGTGATCCTCCTTCCCTGACCGCATACTCAAGGGCAAGAAAGCTTGCCGGATTGCTTTTCTTTTCGTTATCACACGAAAAAAGGATGTGGGTGAAGCCCCTGTCCTCTCCGAAAAAGACTTCGGGATACCTTGCGTAGAACTTGGCAGGAATGTCGGGTTCTCTTTCTCTTCTTGACCCCCTAATCCTTGATTCAAGAACGTTCTCAATAACCCAGAGTATCCTTCTTGCATCCGCCTCAAACCTTGAAGAAAGGGAGCAGAGGAGAATTTCTCTGACCATTTTTTTCAACTCTACGAGTTCAAGGTTGGTCATGGAGGAAATCCTCTCAAGGTTCTTGATAAAGTCCTTTCCGAATCCAAGCTCCTTACCGCACCAGTCAAAGTAGTATCTGAAGGCGATCTGAGATAGGATTTCCCTGAGCCTTGATTGAGATTTTTCTTCGTCTTCAAAGAGGGGGGCTTCTCCTTCTTGGTGGTTTATATCATCGCGGTGAATAAATAGGTTTTTCCCTGAGATGAAGTGATCGAGGATCAACCTTCTTAGAATTTCCCTGTCTTCTACATCTCCTGGGTTGATCACCTTAACCTTTCCCACCCTCGGCATAAGCTTTATCTCAAGAAGATGGTTGAATGAGGTTTTCTTTATACGATTGACGATCCTCTCGTAAAGGTCTCCTATAAGTCTTGCTACTCCCTTCTGTATTTCGGGATCTTCAACGCGGTAAATCAGGACCCTGAGGCTTTTGAGGGTATTCAGGGCATTCCTGATACTTTCTTCGGTGATGTATTCAAGGCTCCGGGTAAAGCCCTTTTTTTCAAGGTAGCTATCAAGTGACTTTTTGAAGTGGGATACAAGCAGGGAACCTTCCTTCATAGCCCTTGATATATCACAAGTATAGCACTCCCCTCATAATTCGGAAAAGTTCAAAACCTTAAAATGTTATGAAATGCAAAGGATCCTCATAGACCCGTCAGCACCTCTAAAGGAAAATGCTCTAAGGATTCTAAAGCTCGCTTTTCCCGTCATTGTTGTGAATCTTCTTTACACGGTTGAGAGTATGTTTTCACTGATCCTCGTTTCGGGCATTTCAGCCTCTGCCGTTGCGAGTGTGGGGTTCAGCCTGAGCCTCCTCTGGTTCATTTACTCCTTAATGAGCCTCTCTTACACGGGAACAAGCGTAATGGTTGCCCAGAGGGTGGGTGCGGGTGAGGACCCTTCTCCCGTAGTCTTTGCCGGTCTCGTGGTTTCCTTCATAATTGCCCTTCCTTTAACCTTCTGGGGAGAGGACCTGGTTATTTACCTCATGGGAGTTCTGGGAGCTTCCGAAACCGTCAGGGAACTCGCCCGGGAGTACCTTAGGCCTATCTTCTGGTTCATAACCATCGGCTTTATGACCAACACATACTACGGCGCCTTTAACGGTGCGGGGGATACGAGGACTCCCATGAAAGTTGCCATTGTTATGAATGTTATCAACATCGGGACCGCCTACCTCCTTATCTACGGGAAGCTCGGCTTTCCCGCCCTCGGAGTTGAGGGTGCGGGCTGGGGAATTGTTCTTTCGGAACTCGCAGCCTTTATTATCTACTCCTACCTGTTCTTAATTCTTAAAAAACCCTTTCCTTTAAGCGTAAGAACGGGATTGGAAGTTTACAGGAGAATGTTCAGGATAGGAACACCCACCGCCCTTGAAAGGGCGGTAACTACTTTATCCTTCAATGTTTTTGTGGGATTTCTCGCAGGCTTCGGTGATAAAGTCCTCGCCTCTCATCAGGTCGGGCTAAGGGTTGAGAGCATATCCTTTATGATAGGCTTCGGCTTCATGATAGCCAGCACAGTTATAGCGGGTCAGAACTGGGGTGCCAGGAATCTTCCCGGACTCGTCTTCGGCATTAACTTCACAGCAAAGCTGACCTCTGCAATTATGGGATTTCTCGGTCTCATTCTTATAATTTTCCCGAAGTACCTCACCCTGCCCTTCAGCAGGGATCCGGAAGTCATCGGGTGGGCGGTTTACTACTTGATTATCGTCGGCATTTCTCAGGTGCCAATGGCGGTTGCCGTCATCTACTCAGGTGCTCTTAAGGGAATGGGAAGGACGACAATTCCTATGGTTATCAACATCTCCTCCTTCTGGCTTTTCAGAATTATTCCTTCATACCTCCTTCTGAAGGTCTTTCACACACCTCTCGTTCCCTGGATATTTATGACCGTTGAAACATTCCTCAGAGCATTTCTCTTTTACTACGCTTTCAGGCGTGAGGTCAAACATCAAAGGCTTTCATCCTCTCGTCAACCTGCTGGGCAGTCTCACTGATGTCCTTTACGCTCCTCGCAATCTCTTTTATGCTCTGGGTGTTTTTCTCCGAAATTCCTGTAATGTCGGTCATGTTGTCCCTTATTATGTCAATTGCCCTTGACTGCTCCTCCATCGCGGTAGCAATTGTTTCAATGACACCGGCGATCTCCTTTGTCACCTCTTCAATTTTTCTGTAGCTGTCAACGACATCTTCGGAGGCAATTCTTCCCTCTTCAACGGTTCCCACAGCTTTTTCCACGAGCCCTGCAATTCTCTTTGCCGCTTCACCCGACATCTCCGCAAGTCTTCTAACCTCGTCTGCAACTACCGCAAAACCTCTTCCAAGCTCTCCCGCCCTCGCCGCTTCAATCGCCGCATTCAGGGCAAGGAGATTCGTTTGCTCCGCTATGTTGATTATGGTTTCGGTAATTGATGTTATGTCCCTGCTTACCTCAACGATGTTGCCCATGGCGGTGTGCATGATGTCCACCTTTGACTTGCCCGTTTCTATTGCCCTTGACATGTCCATGGATATGTTCCGTGCCCTCAGGGTTTCCTCCGAGATCTGGCGTATTGCTTCGGATGTCTCGTCCACGGAAGTCATGATGCTTGCAATACTGCTGTTTAGATTGTCGTTTTCCCTTTCAAAAACTTCGGTGCTCTGGTCGAGTTTCCTGATTGAACCCGCAATGACTTCCATACCCTCTTTTACGCTGGAGAGGGCGGACTGAAGGTCTTTGAGGGATTCGTTTATGTAATCCGCAAGCTCCTTTACATCCCCTTTGTAATTGCTGTTCAACCTAACCTTAAGGTTGCCTCTTGCCACCTTCATCATGACATCCTTTACCGCAATTACCGCACTTCCCATGTCGGAAACCATTTGCCTTAGAGCATTTATCAGTGTGTCAAGTTCGTTTTTGAAGTTCTTGAGTTTTACATCTCTAAAGCGCATCTCCCTTGCAAGATCATCAACCTCTTTTGAGATATCCGCTATGTTTTTGATGATTCCCCTTGAAACAGCAAAGAGTAGGGCTGAAATGATCAGAATAACGGCTATACTGACCGCGAGAATGGTCTTGTTTGCTGTACTTATGTCCTTTGCAAGCTCTTTTTGTTCCTTAACAATCTTTTTGACCCTAAGATCTATGAGAGCATCAAGAGTATCAATTGTGTCTTTAAATCCTTTTCCTTCAACTTCAATCAGGCTCTCCTTCGCCTCATCGTATGCCTCAAGCTCAAGGAGCTGAAGAACATTCTCCACATCGCCCTGATAGGTGAAGAACCCTAGGTCCTTCGTTAGCTCAGCCTCCTTCTTGCTTAGCTCCTTTTCCTTTTCCCTCAATATTTTGAGGTTGTCCATGTATTCCTTGAAGTTTTCCTTTAATTTCTTCCTCGCCTCCTCGCTTTTCGGGTCAAAGAGTACATTTCTTACCTCAATTGCCGCCCTCAATAGGGACATCTTCATCTCCTTGTAAATCTCAAGGTAGCGAAGTTCTTTATTGACTTCCTCAATGGACCGCTCAAACCTCTTTTCGGTCCTGAAAACCACTAAGCCCACCGCCACAGCGCCCAAAACGAGCAAGATGTTAATAAGACCGAGTTTTTTCTTTATTGACATGGCTCAGACCTCCTGAGATTCATCCTTGTGAAAAATAATCGGAACTTGACGAAGGAATATTATATGGAGGCACAAATGAAATCACAGCTCAAGGAAAAGATGGCACGCATCAAAAGTCTTCTCCTTGATCCCTTCAGGGTTGAGGGGCTGGAGAGGGAGATAATTGAGCTTTATGAAATGATGAAAAAGGCACCTCCTTCGGAGGTGGCTTCCGTTAAAAAAGAATACGAGGAGATCAGGGACCTTTTAGGAAGGAACCTTTCAATAATAAGCGAGAGTCTTAAACCTGTTGTTAAAAGAGGCAGGGGCGGTCTCTTTTCAAGGAGGGTCTGAATGTTCGGTGCCTCCTTCGGGATAATATCTCAGGCTCTTGACATATACAGAAAGTCTCTGGACATAAGAAACAGGAACATAATAAACGCCAACAACCCCGATTATGTGGAGGAAGAGCCGGTAGTCAGAAGCCTCGCTCCCGTGGGAATCTTCTTTGAGGAGGTAAGGAGGGACCAGAACATCTTTTACCTCAGCCTGAGAAACGACAAAATATCGGTGGTCAACTACCTTGATGAGAGGAGCGGGGTTCTTTCAAATGTGGAGGGTATATTTCAGGAGCTCTTTGAGGGGACCGGGATCAACGAGTATGTTAACAGGTTCTTTTCCGCCTATCAGGACCTTATGAAGGACCCCACCAACGACGGTTCAAAGGCGGAGCTTGTAAATTCCGCAAAAAGTCTCGTTGACTTCATGCAGTCAAAGTCAAGGGACATGGACAAGCTTGACCAGAGCCTGAAGTTCAACACCTCAAGGATCGTGAAGAGGATCAACGAGCTCGCCCGCAAGCTTTACACCGTCAATAAGGAAATGACAGTTATATACGCCCAGACCTACGCCCGGGGAAAGGACTACAAGAACCTCCTTGACGAAAGGGACAAGTATCTCAGGGAACTCTCCGAGCTGATTAACATTGATGTTCAGCAGGACGAGATAGGGAGGGTCAAGGTATTTACATCAAAGGGGTTTGCCCTCGTTGACTTCGTTGACAACTACTGGGAGCTTGAGTTTTCGGGAGACAGGATTTACTGGAAGTCCAAAGATGGAAACAGCGTTGACATTACAGACGTCCTTGAATCGGGAAAGATAAAGGCGATGATTGACGGGAGGTCCGACCTTCAGAGGTTCAAGGGAGAGATTGATGCGGTGGCAAAGTTTTTAATCTCATCGGTAAAGCTTCCCAGAGAAAACAGCGGTACCTGGTATCTGATTCCGAATGTTCCTGACAGGACGGTCAACCTATCAACCTTCGGAATTGACGGAAACCTTGAGTTTTACGACGACTCTACCTCTCCTCCCACTCTAATAAGCACCATAAGTAATTACGGTTCCCTGAGTCTGGACGGTCTGGAGGCGGCTATCAATTCGGACCCTGCCCTTGCCTCCGCCGGCATCACCGCAACGGTGGTGACCAACCCCGACGGCACCTACTCTCTGAGGATTGATAGCTCAAACCCCAGCCACAGGATCGCCGACTCAGGGAACAACTTTTATGAAAGCTCTCCCGTCTTCACGGGCGTTGACCTTGCCACAATGGATACGGTAAGCACCCTTAGTTCGGACGTGGAGGATCTTGATTTTTCCCTTACGGACACTTTCAGCGAGTTCTCCAACAACTGGTGGAATACATCAAGGGACCTCGTTCAGGCTCTCATAAACGACATATCAACCACTCAGGCGGATGTTAAGGACAAGCTGAGAATTGAATCAGCACTTCTTGAATCAATTGACAGAAAGCTTCAGGAAATGCAGGGCGTTTCCATTGACAAGGAGTTTATGGAGATCATGAGGATCCAGAGAACCTATGATGCGGTGGCAAAGGTGGTAACCAAGATAGACGAGCTACTTGTTACCACGCTGAACATGGTGTGAGGTGAGCCATGAAGGTACCCGACAGTCTTCTCTTCTCCATCTTCATCCAGCAGGACGAAAAGCTCAGAGAGAGAATAGCGAGGAAGGTCACGGAAATATCAACGGGCAGGAGAATCCAGAACCTCTCCGACGACCCCGTCGCCACCTTCAATGTGGTGAGCCTCAAGAAAGACATAGCTCACCTCTCCCAGTTTTCAAAGAATCGGCTCTTCGCTGACGTCAACCTCACTTACATAGACTTCACCCTCGGCGAAATGTCAACCAAAGTTAAAGAAATCTACACGAAGGTTGTTCAGGCGAAGAACGAGATAAATACCCCCGACTCTCTCAGGTCCATAGGGACGGAGCTGAGGAAGGCTCTTGACTTCCTCCTTGACAGGGCAAACGACAAGGTGGGCAAAAACTATATCTTCTCTGGTTCAGCCCTTACCACCAAACCTTTTGATGAGAATTACAACTACCTCGGCTCCGCCGAGGTCTTTAATGTACAGATTGAAGAGGGAAACTTCGTGAGGGTCTTTAAGCAGGGTTCTGAGGTTTTCGGGACCAATGTGTATCAGATGGACACCCTTTACAACACACCTGAAACCGGCTTTGGAGTTTCGGGTACAATGCAGGTTTCTTACGACAGCACCACCGTGAGCGTTGATTACGGTGACGGGATCTGGTACCTTGCCGCCAAGGTTACGGACCCTGACGCACCCCTTTCCAGTTACGGGATAGAGGGAGATCTGCTCCTTGACGGTAATGTAGAGATTTCCGGCATAGGATCTTTTTCTCTAAATGCCTTGATCTCAGCGATAAACTCCGATCCCGATTTTGTCGCCGCCAATGTGAGTGCCTCTCTCGTGACAAATCCTGACGGCACATATACTATGAGGCTTCAGGATGCAGATGCTCCCCCCGACAACGCCGTATCCGATACGGGCGGTAACATACTTGAGAGCAATAACCTTGAGAACTTCGTCAGGATTTTCAACTCGGTCTCTCCTCCTGACCTCAGGGCATTTGTCCATCAGGTTCCTGACGGCAGATACACCATGAGGCTGATCCCCGAGGACCTCTCAACAGAACTGTCCATTTCCTTTGCGGGCACCCCCCTTGGCAATTTCAACACCCTCAATGTCTTTCAGATCATCAACGAGGTTACCTCAAAGCTTGAGGGAGGACTCTCGCCCGACGAGTCCGACCTTGCGGGAGTGGGTCGCTCCTACGACAAAATAACCGCTGAAAGGTCGGAGACGGGAAGCATCCTCGCACAGGTCAAAGCTCAGGAACCCGTGCAGGAAAATAGGATGGACCTTCTGCTCAAGCAGAAATCCGATAACGAAGATGCGGACCTCTCCGAGAGCATAATGGAGTACACGAGGTACAGAACTGCCTACGACGCCCTCATGAGAATTATAGCGGACACCCGGGACATGACCATATTGAGGTATCTCTGAATCTTATTCCTCCTCCTCTGTGAAGGCACTTAGGACCGTCTCAATAATTGAGATCACCACGGAGATTACATTGGCGGCTAAGGCTCCCTGGGCAAGACCCACCGCCTCTATGCTGTCTCCCACGAAGTAGATGAAAAGGGCGGGAATCAGGTGAAGGTCGGCGACG
>JALSHX010000258.1 GCA_026982025.1 Aquificaceae bacterium
TGAAACAACGCTCTGGTAGGTTGATGATGGGACAGTTAGGACATCGTGGAGCACTCCGTCCATCCTTAGCCTTACGACCGCCTGATCTTCGTAGGGCTCAAAGTGAATGTCAGAGGCACCGACGGTAGATGCTTTAATGAGCATGGAGTTGACGAGGCTCACGGCGGGACTGTCGTCCTGAGCGTGGAGAAGGTCAAGCCCTTCCTGAGTGCTTTCCTCTTCCCCCTCAATGTGTATATCTTCCTTAGAGAGGCGTTCCTGTAGTTCTCTGGAAAAATCCTCCTTTGAAGCGATCACAACCTCCACATCCTTCCCGGTTATAAATCTGATTTCCTCAACATCCTGATAGTTGTAATCCTCCGGGACCATAATTTTTATGGTTCCGTCCTTCTCCTCAAGGGGAATAAACCTGTAATCCCGTAAGATGTTCATAATAAGATTATATTAGTGCGATGAAGCTCGGCATAGTGGTAGGGACCGATTTCGTTATAGGTACCTACGCATTGGCTCAGGGAGATGAGGTAAAGATTTTTCTGGTAGGAAAGGGGGTTGAAGCCTTTGAGGTTGAGGACCCAAATTTGAATATCGGCGATAATATTTCGCCTTTTTGTGGAGAACGGAGGGGAGCTTATTGCCTGCGGGACCTGTCTTAACCTCAGGCAGAAAAGAGAAAAGGCAACCTGCACGGTGGGGACTGCCGGAGACCTTTATCGGATAATTGCATGGGCTGACAAAGTTCTTAGCTTTTGACTGCCGGGAGTTAGAATTTTACCTATGAAAAGTGTCATAGTTCTCCTTTCGGGGGGTATGGACTCTGCTACCCTTTTGTGGCTGGCAAAAAGGGATTTTGAAAGGGTTTTAGCCATCTCCTTTGACTACGGGCAGAGGCACAGGGTAGAGCTCAAGTACGCAAAAGAGCTTGCAAGTCTTGCGGGGGTTGAGGAGCACATAGTTGTTGAAATGCCCATATACAAGACCATAAAAGGTTCAGCCCTTATAGATGAGAGCGTTGAAGTTCCTTCTGAAGACTACCCTGAAAACGAGCCTCCCGTAACCACCGTTCCCATGAGAAACCTCAACTTCCTTGCCATAGCATCCGCCTTTGCGGACAGCCTTGAGATAAACCACATTGGCATAGGGGTCCACGCCCTTGACACTCCCTATCCAGACTGCAGACCGGAGTTCATAACCTCTGCTGAATCAGCCATAAATGCGGGTTCTGTTCTCACAGCCAAGAAGAAGGTCAGGATTCACGTCTGGGCCCCCTTTCTCGGAATGACCAAGAGGGAGATAGCCCATTTGGGGAAGGAGCTGGATGTCCCTTATGATAAAACCTACTCCTGTTACAGAGGAACAGAGCCACCCTGTGGAGAGTGTCCTACATGCAGGCAAAGAACGGAGGCTCTGGAGGCTATAGGGATATGACCGACCTCTCGGTAACCCTCTTCGGAGTTAAATTTAAAAACCCCGTCTGGGTGGCGAGTGGAACCTTCGGTTACGGCGTGGAGGCTCGGGAGATTTTTGATGTTTCAAAAATAGGAGCGGTAGTGACCAAAGGATTATCCCTTAAGCCCAGAATGGGAAACGAACCTCCAAGAATCGTTGAAACCCCCTGCGGGATGCTCAATTCAATTGGACTGCAAAATCCCGGCGTTGAAAAGTTTATGACCGAGATATACCCAAAAATAGAGACCATTGATACGCATTTTATAGCCAACGTTTTCGGAGAAACGGAAGAGGAGTATGTAGAGGTTTGTCTGACCCTTGAGTCCGCGGAGAAAATAGTGGCATACGAACTTAATGTTTCCTGTCCCAATGTCAAGAAGGGAGGGATAGTTTTCGGGCACGATCCCGTGATTCTTGGGTCCCTCGTTGAAAGCATAAAAAAGTGCGTCAAGAAACCTCTTCTCGTTAAACTCTCGCCCAATGTTACTGATGTGACGGAGTTCGCCAGAGTTTGTATAGAATCGGGTGCGGATGGTCTTGTGCTTATAAATACCCTCCTCGGGATGGTCATAAACATTGAAAAAGAAAAACCTGACCTCTCAACAAAAACCGGGGGTCTATCGGGTCCCGCCATCCTTCCCATAGCCGTGAGAATGGTATGGGAAACCTTTGAGAAGTTCGGGAAAAGGCTTCCAATTATTGGTGTCGGCGGTATAACCACAGAGATGGACGCCCTTCAGCACATCTATGCGGGAGCCTCGGCGGTTCAGGTGGGAACGGCAAACTTCTTTGAACCCCTTGCACCGATTAAGGTCCTTGAAGGCCTTGAGAAATTCATGGAGAGAAAGGGCATTTCTAATTTTAGCCAGTTGGTTGGCAGGGCACACAGGATGGATGTAAAGGTTTAAATTGAGATCAGGAGGTGAGCTATGAGACTTTTAATAGGAGCGGCAGTTATGACGGCGGGTCTTCTTTTTACATTAAACATCTCAAGGTCTGATGATCTTAAAAAGTGCTACCACTATCACTACGACGACCACGGTCATGTGGTTGTCATTGAGGTGCTTCACGACATTCATCATCCCCATGTCCTGCTCGGATATGGACACTTCTTTATTGACACCGTTCTCTTTCACTCAAGGTGGCACCATCATCCCGGACATTACATATCCTTCAGACCTCACCACAGGATTCACGGCTTTCCCCACAGGTCTCACCACGGAAAGAAGCATATCAAGGTTAGGAAGAAACACATTGACAAACATAACTACGATAAAGTTAGAAGAATAATACACCCCGGTGCTCATTGAGGAATGAAAGCTCTGGGTCTTTGCACGGATCTTTACGAGCTTACGATGGCCCAGAGCTACCTTCAGCACGGAAGAACCTCAAGGGCTGTTTTCAGCCTCTTTGTTAGGAAACTTCCCGCTAACAGAAACTTCCTCGTCTCGTGCGGTCTTGAAACACTGCTGGAGTATCTTGAGAGGTTCAGGTTCGGCGATGAAGAGCTGAGATACCTCAGGTCTCTGGGTAAGTTCAGGGATAGCTTCCTTGATTACCTCAGAGAGTACAGGTTCTCATCAAACGTTTACGCCATTCCCGAGGGCAGGATAATTTTTCAAAACGAACCCATTGTTCAGATTGAGGGACCCCTGCCGGAGGTTCAGATAGTTGAGACCCTTGTTATCAACACTATTCATTTCCAAACAGTAGTTGCTTCAAAGGCGGTCAGGAGCTACCTCGTTTCAGGAGGAAGGTCCCTCGTAGATTTCGGATTCCGCAGGGCTCACGGTCTTGAGGCGGGTATATATGCCGCAAGAGCCTCATACATAGCGGGTTTTGACGGGACATCTAACCTTGAAGCGGGAAGGAGGTGGGGTATTCCCGTCTTTGGCACCATGGCTCACTCCTACATAATGATCTTTGACAGTGAGGATGAGGCATTTCGCTCCTTTGCCCAAACATACCCGGAGGGTTCGGTCTTTCTCCTTGACACCTACGATACCATTGAAGCGGCTCACTTGACCGCCAAACTTGTAAAGGAAGGTATCAGAGTCGTTGGGGTTCGTCTGGACAGCGGAGATATCCCACTCCTCGCCACCCGGGTTAGGGAAATTCTAGATTCCCAAGGCCTCAGGGATGTAAAGATTATAGTGAGCGGAGGGGTGGATGAGTACAGTATTGAGGAGTGGATTTCCCGAGGGGTTCCCGCAGACGCCTTCGGCGTGGGAACTAAGTTTATTACATCCGCGGATGCGCCATACCTTGACATGGCTTATAAACTTGTTGAGTACGAGGGTAAGCCGAAAGTGAAGAAAAGCCCGGGAAAGGCGACTTTTCCCAACCTGAGGCAGGTAAGAAGATTTTACTCCGGGACGGAGATGGATCACGATGAAACGTTCAGGTGGGGTGAAGCCCCTGAGGAGGGTGAGGAACTTGTGGTGAAAGTACTTGAAGGCGGGAGGCTAAAAACCAAAATACCTTCCCTGAGTGAGATCAGGGAACTTCTAATGGAAGAACTTAAAAGACTACCACCGCGAATGAGTGGTCTGCGGAAGGAAAATTACGAGGTTATCATAAAATAAATAGTGCCCGTAGCTCAGAAGGATAGAGCACGGGGCTCCGGACCCCGGGGTCGCGGGTTCAAGTCCCGCCGGGCACTCTTGAAGAGATGGAGTGGCTTGCGGTAATCGAAAAAGAAATAAGAAGGCTTCTTGACCCCCATGTTAAGGCGGTCCTTGAGACCGCGGAGTACCTCTTTGACGGAGGAGGCAAAAGGCTACGCCCCCTCCTCACCGTCCTGACCTGCGGAATGTGCGGGGGTGACCCGCAGAAAGCCCTTCCCCTCGGTGTTGCTCTTGAGTACATACACACAGCGTCGCTTTTGCACGACGATGTTGTTGACGGTGCGGGTGAGAGGAGGGGAAGGGGCACCGCAAACATGATCTTCGGAAACGAAGTGGCGGTATTAACCGGAGATTACATGTATGCAAGGGCTTTAAACCTCTTTACCCGTCACGGTAACCTTGAAATGATCAGGGTGGTTAGCTCTGCGGTTATGGAAATGGCTCAGGCTCAGGTTCTTGAGCTAAGAAGAATAGGTGACATAATTGATGAGGAAGAGTACTTCAAAATTATTGACGGCAAGACGGGAGTGCTCTTCGGTGCGTGCATGGCGGTGGGTTCCATGTGCGGTGGCTACGCTGGGAGTGAGGATCTTTACGATGCGGGTCTCAGGCTCGGAAGGGCTTTTCAGTTGATTGACGACCTTCTTGACTACGCGGGCGATAAGTCAAAGACAGGAAAACCCACGGGTAATGATCTGAGGGAAGGTAAAACCACATATCCCCTTCTGAGCGTTCTTGAAAGCCTTGACAGGGAAAAGGTCATCAAGGTTCTCAGGAACGCCAGCCCGGTTCGGGAGGAGATCAAAAACCTCATAGATGAAGTTATCAAAAAGGGAGGAGTTGACAGGACCCGGGAGAGGGCAAGAGAGGAGATAGATCAGGTCAGGGAAGTCATAGGAACATTTCCTCCATCGGAATACAGGGAGGAAATCCTTCGGATCATTGACTTTGTTGTCCAGAGAGAACTCTAACGATTATGAAGCTTACATTATCCCTGCCGTTTTTTAATGCGGTTGAAAAAAGGCAGTTTCCTGCCTCTTCAAGTGGAAGCTCAAGGGTGTCCCTTATCCTCTCTTCGCAGATCTCGTCCCATAGCCCGTCAGAGCATATAAGAAAGATATCTCCTTCCTTAACATCAATTTCTTTTGCGTAAACCTCAGGCGTCTCTCCCTCCTGAGCCATTACCGTTGAGGTTAGAAAATTTCTCAGCGGGTGCTCCCTCAGTTCTGTGAACGTTATTGAACCTTCCTCGTAAAGCTCAAAGGCGGAAGTGTGATCCCTCGTAAGAAGGGTGAGATTTCCGTTTCTCTGAAGGTAAACTCTGCAGTCTCCGACATTAAAGACAAGTCCCTTTTCTCCCTCAAGAAATACTCCCGCAAGGGCGGTTGCCATTCCGAAGCACTCTCCTTCGCGCTTGGAGTAGTCAAGGAGGTGCGTTGAGGAGCATTCAAGCATGTACCTTATTTCTTCGGGATCAAGCGTGAATCTGCCTTTAAAGTACTCAAGAGCAAGCCTGCTTGCGGTCTCTCCGCAGGGAAGACCTCCCAGACCGTCCGCCACGAGAAACTTCATCCTTTTCCCGGTTTTAATTTCCCTTTTCGGATTGCTCATGGATATGGATGAAATGAGGTGGTCGTTTACGAGGAGGGCGTCCTCGTTTCTCAGCCGGACCCTGCCCGTATTCGTTGCGTATTCAAATTCAACCTTCACTGCCCAATTTCAAAAAGCCTGACAACTATTATTTCTTTAAGTTTGTTGAACTGCTCATCGGTCAGAACCTTCTTGATGTACCTTATGCTTCTTGCGTTCATAAGTGAAAGCTCTGTTTTGAGGTAGGCAATGTCTGCCAAAACCCTTCTTAAATCTTCCTCACTGGAGCCGTTCAGGATCATCATCTTTGCTCTTCTATCAAGAAAGCTCAGAAGTTTTATGTTTTGCTCCACTTCTCTTTCGTGGTCCTTAACAAATCTTTTTAGTTTTCTTAATTGGTCCTCTTCTATTCCCAGCTGATCAGCGTACTTGAAAACGAAGGGCATAAGGTAAATCCTTTCAACGAGAAACTTGTTTGAGTGGGTGTCTTGAGAAAGGGCTTGAGCGGTTGAAAGGAGGATGAGTGTGGTGATAAGGACAACCTTTTTCATTTGTTATTATTATATATGTCAAATAAAATGGATCTGACCAGTTTCCTGATTCCCGCAATTGACATAAGAAAGGGGGGTGTTGTAAGGCTCGTGAGGGGTGACTTTGCCGATCAAAGGACATATAACCTGAAGCCTTACGAAGTGGCGGAGGTTTTTGATTCGGCGGGATTCAGGAGAATTCATGTCATTGACCTTGACGGAGCCCTTGAAGGAAAGCCGGTAAACCTTAAATCCATTTCAAAAATCAGAGCCTGTTTCAGGGGATACATTCAGGTCGGGGGCGGGCTGAGGGACCTTGATGGGGTCAAAATCTTGTTTGAAGAGGGGATAGATTACGCAATTGTAGGAACGGTTGCCTTTGAAAACAGAAGCGAGTTTGAGAAAATTGTTTCCACTTACCCGGGAAGAATTATTCTATCCGTTGACACAAGGGGCGGATTTGTCTCAATAAGAGGCTGGAGGGAAAGTTCTCCTTTTACTCCCGATGAAGTTTTAGAGGAGTTTGAAAGCTACCCTATCGGGGGATACCTTTGCACGGTAATTGAGAGAGACGGCACCCTTGAGGGTGTTGATGCCGAGTTTTACCGCAGGTTGAGGAAAAAGACGGGTAAACCTCTCCTCGCCTCCGGAGGTGTTTCTTCCCCTGATGATATCAAAGGGCTTGAAGAAGTTGTTGACGGCGTTGTTGTGGGAAGGGCTATATACGAGGGAAGGATACTTATTAAAGGGCTTGGTGTCTGACCTGTGTAGGTGAAAACTTTACCGCTACAACTCTGAGGATCCCGAGGCTCGCTATCACGGCAACGAACGCCCCTGCTGTTTTAGGATCAATGTACTTGTCTGAGAATGTTATTACTATCAGTTCCCTTATGAAAAAAACGAGGGCTGTATCAACCACATAAGTGAGTTTTATTCTCCTGAACTCAAGGGCACTGATCAGCGTGATGAATATCTCGTATATTATCAAAAGGTTGAGGGTTTTTATTATTAAGCCGTAGCTCAGGTCCTCAGCAAGGGGGAAGCTTTTCAGGGATTTTGCTGTAAAGATTATTATCCTCGCCGACTCAAGGACGAGCACAGCCCACATCACCAGTTTTAAAAAGTGGAAAAACAGAGAGGAGGGAGACGCGGGAAGGGCCTTCATAAAGTCCTTCATATCTCTATAAGAGCCGTGGGAGGCTTCGCAGGATCCACCGTGTTTAACCTATCAATTAGACCCTTTTCAGCGAAGAATCTCCCGTACTTCTTGTCAGTTTTGTTTATGTGACCAAATAGCCATCCGAGGGCTATGGCCTGAAAGTGCCTTACAGCGAATTTATGCTCTGATCGGACGGCTTCAAGGCTTTCCCTGAAAAGCTTCTCTATAGCAAGGTGGGACCTCTGGTGATCTTCGTACCACGGGTAGCCCATCAGGCTCATTATCTCCTCTTCGTGTCTCAGGTGCTTGATCAGATAAGGTATTATCACCTGTCTTGTGAAATTTTTTGCGTCTTTCGCGTCCCCGGATTCCATCATGCCCCTGAGAATGTTGAGCATTTTCAGGATAGCTCTGTGCTCTTCATCAAAGCACCAAACCCCCGTGTTCAAAGAATCTTCCCACTTAAGATCCATCTTGCCAGCCTCCCTTTATAACGGCGGCTTCTCGCCTTATCTCAGAAGTAGATTTGGGCCTGAATTTGGTGGACGGTTCTGGTTCTTTCACCCGCCTTCCTCAGAGAGAGCATGTTGTAAGCCCACTTTATCTTGTGGGACTTAATGTAGTGGTTGAAGCCCGCTGTAAAGTAGGTTTCCCTGTTTGAGCCGGTCTCAACCTGTTCGTATCTTATTGCAGGTTCAATTTTTCCCGGTTTGCCGAGGTTTACGAGATATCCTCCCTGAACGAACCAGCCCCTCTCCCGCTTCCCTAATTTCTCGTAGCTCATACTTACATACTCTGCGAGAAAGGATAAAACGCCCGGTCCCACGTTTAGCCTTGCAAAGAGGTCAGCCCCGGTAACCGTCGCACTCTCACCTCTGGTGGAATCAACATCAAAGGATCCGTTTTTAGCGTAAGACCCGCCGAGACTTACGACAGAACCTCTGTTCTTCTCCCCTATACCTGTGTCGTCCTTTTTCTTTTCTATAAAACCTGGTGGAGATACCTCAATCCGCACTCCGAGGAAGTTTCCGAGATTAACCCTTGAAGTTACGGTTGAACCGCCCGTTTTGTTTTTCTTTTCAATGGTTGATCCGTCTGACACAGCTACCATGTATCTGAGAATGCCCTCTTGTATCTTGCCGTGGATCATGATCTGGTTTCCGTAGTAGTCTCCGAGCCACTTCTTGGCTGTTTCAGTGGAAACGGGTCTTTCAATGATTAGCTGTCTTGATGAGGATGTGAGGGAAACCCTTGAGTAGGGTTTCTTCTTTTTACCTAAAAGAATGGAGAATTCATCGGTGATCTTCCAGTCCCCGTAGGCGTAAAGAACTCCGGGGCTGAAAGCGGTAAATCCTTTGCTTCCCTTTTTGTAATCGTAATCCCTTTCTCCCTTGTCCATCTCAAGGGTTATGTTTGTCTTTACCCATTTTCCGAAAGGAACACCTTTCCACTTCTTGCTGGCCTCAAGCCTTGCCCTCCTTATGTAGAAGTCGCTCCTCCGCTGGTAAGAACCTCCTGATTTAAAGATCTCACCCGCATCAAGTCTTGGCTGAATTCTCAGCTTGACCTTTAGGGATGGACTTCCTGTGTTGTCCTGTTCCATAGCATTGACGGCTCCCGCAAGTAGAGCGGAGGCAATTACAAGCTTTTTCATTTCACCGACCTCCTTGTGCATTTGGATAAGATGCTAACTGTGGTCTGTTAAAGTTCCTTTAAAGGTGGGTTAATCTTCGGTTAACGGATTTCTTAATCTTTTCTTAACGAACCCCGGTCATAACTTAATTACTGAAATGGAGAGGATCTTTATCGTAGAAGACGATGAGGACATAGCCCTCGTGGTTTCCGAAACCCTCAGGGCTGATGGTTATGCAACGAGCGTATTCGGGAGGGCAATGGATTTTTACAGGGCTGTTGAAGATCAGAAGCCTGACCTTGTTTTGATAGATGTTATGCTCCCTGACTTTGACGGTTTCAGGATCGGC
>JALSHX010000259.1 GCA_026982025.1 Aquificaceae bacterium
GGCGCTTGAGATTGCAACGGAGTGGATCCTCTCCGCTCTAAAAAAGAACCCCTCAAAGGTCGCCTTCTTTACCGGAAGGGATCAGATGCAGGCAATTAACGGGTGGTTTGCCCAGCAGATGGGCACCATAAACTGGGCTGCTCACGGGGGTTTCTGCTCAGTTAATGTGGCGGCGGCGGGACTCCTCTCAACAGGGTACTCCTTCTGGGAATTCGGGGACCCTGACTTTGAAAATACAAAGTACTTCATGATGATAGGCGTTGCGGAGGACCACGCCTCAAACCCCTTCAAGCTGGGTATTCAGGAGATGAAGAGGAGGGGAGGAAAGCTGGTATTTGTAAATCCGGTGAGATGGTCCTACGGTGCTATAGCGGACGAGTGGGTACCCGTTAAACCCGGTACGGACGGCGCCTTCATAATGGGGCTTATGCATGTTCTCTTTAAGTACAACCTGATTGACTGGGAGTTTTTAAAGGAATTCACCAACGCAACCTGGCTCGTTATTCAGGCACCCGGCACTCCTAAGGACGGAATGTTTTACAGAAATAAAAAGGGAGTTCCCCTTGTTTTTGATAAAAAGTCGGGAAAGTTCCAGCCCGCTGACAAAATAGTCCCCAAGAACCTTGATCCCGCCTTCATTGGGGAATTTGACACTCCCGAGGGCTTCAAGGTGCGTCCCGCGTTTGATATTTTTGCAGAGAGGCTGGTCAGGGACTACACACCCGAAAGGGTATCGCAAATTACCGGCATACCTGCTAAAGACATAGAAAGAATAGCAAAGGAAATGGGAGTCATTGCCCTCTACGACCCCCTTGAGCTTCCCGTTGAATGGACCGATGTTTGGGGAAGAAAGCACAAAACTATGAAGGGAAGGCCCGTCTCCTTCCACATTATGAGGGGGATCGCCAGCCACTCCAACGGATTCCAGACAGCAAGAGCGGTTTTTGTTCTAAAGATGCTTCTGGGTTGCGTTGACACCCCGGGAGGACACCTCGCCAAACCCCCCTATCCCAAGCACATTGAGGACCTTCCCAAACCCGCGAAAATAAAATCCCTTGAAGACCTCAAGTACGGCAAACCCCTCCCCGGACCGCACCTCGGACTTCCCCAGAACCCGGACGACCTGCTGGTTGATAAACAGGGGAAGCCCCTGAGGATAGACAGGGCATACAGCTGGGAATTTCCCGTTTCCGCGCACGGGTGCATACAGAATGTTATTCCCGCCTCGTATCAGAAGGACCCCTACGACATTGAGGTCCTGATGATTTACATGGCAAATATGGCATGGAATTCTTCCCAGAACATCCCGTACATAATTGAGGCTCTCACCGCGACAGATGCGAGCGGAAACTATGTTATCCCCAAGGTTATAACAATAGACGCTTTTTACAGCGAGCAGGTTGCCTACTCTGACTTAGTTCTTCCCGATGCCACTTACCTTGAACAGTGGTTTGCCCTGTCGCTACTTGATAGACCTCCATCGGTTGCTTCGGGTCCCGTTGATGCCCTCAGACAACCGGTAGTTGATCCCAAGGATCAGGGACTTGATGTAAAGCCATGGGGAGATGTTATGGTGGAGCTGGGAACAAGGCTGAAGCTCCCCGGATTCATCAACGAAGACGGTTCGCCCAAGTATAAGGACTTCAAAGACTTTCTTATAAACTGGCAGCCGAGACCCGGCATAGGAGCCCTTGCGGGGTGGAGAGGCAAGAACGGTGACCAGCATTTTGTGGGAGAACCCAATCCCAATCAGCTGGAGATGTACACTAAAAACAAGGGGTTTTTCTACTACAGACTCCCTGAACACATGAGGTATTACAGGTTTGCAAACAAAGACTACCTTGAGTGGGCAAAGAGCGTGGGTTTCGTGAAAAAGACTGACCCAATAATAATGAACTTCTACATTGAATCCCTCCAGACCTTCAGGCTCGCGGGTCAGGGACTCTGGGAAGGTGAAAACCAGCCTCCTCAGGATCCTGTCATCAGAGAAAGGCTCGTTAAGTACTTTGACCCGCTACCCTTCTGGTATCCTCCATTTGAGGAGGAAGTAAGCGGTGATGATTATCCCCTATACGCCTTTACGGCGAGACCCCAGTGGATGTATCACTCGTGGGACTCTCAAAATGTATGGCTCCGACAGATCTCTACGAGAAACTTTCTCTACATGAATCCGAAAACAGCAAAGAAGCTGGGAATTAACCACCTTGACTGGGTATGGGTTGAGTCAAGGGTGGGAAAGGTAAAGTGTCAGGTGTTCCTGACCGAACTTACCGAACCCAACTCAGTCTGGACATGGAACGCGATAGGAAAGATGGCGGGAGCATGGGGCTTGAAACCCTCCGCTGAAGAGGCTCACGAGGGATTCCTGCTAAATCATGTGATCCCCCACAGCATAAAGCTAAACGGAAAGGAGATATTTTACGGAGACCCGATTACAGGACACCTTGCATGGTTTGACACAAAGGTTAAGCTTTACAAAGCGGAAGACCAGAGCCCAGAGACCTATCCCGAGTTTGAGGTTAAGCCCCTTCCCTACATTGAGGAGAGGTGGACCGAACTCCTCAGGTTTAAACCGTAGGAGGTAAAGCCATGGCACAGTTTGCCCTTGTGATAGATCTCAACACCTGCGTGGGTTGCCACGCTTGTGCTACAAACTGCAAGGAGTGGAATACTCAGGGCTCTTTCGGACCCCTGTCGGATTATGATCCTTATGGATCTGAGCCTTCGGGTGTGTGGTACAACCGTATTCTCACCTACGAGACGGGAGAGTTTCCCGACGTTCAGGTATTCCACCTTCCCAAGTCATGCCTCCACTGTCAGGATGCTCCCTGCGTTCCGGTTTGCCCTACAGGGGCAAGCTACAAGAGGGAACAGGACGGCATCGTTCTGGTTAACTACGACGACTGCATAGGCTGTAAGCTCTGCTCCTGGAGCTGTCCTTACGGATGCAGGGAGTATGACGAGGCGGACAAGGTAATGAAAAAGTGCACCCTGTGCATTGACCGAATTTACGATGAAACCCTCCCGCCGGAGCACAGAAAACCCGCATGCGTTCTAACCTGCCCAGCAAGGGCGAGATTTTTCGGTGATATAGAAGATCCCGATAGCGAAGTTTACAAAATGATTAAGGAAAGGAACGGATTTGTCCTTTTCCCCGACATGGGCACCAATCCCGCAAACCACTACATGGCAAGGACCGAGACAAAGATTAACATTGAGGAGTTTGAAAAGCACATCTTAAAAGCGGACAATCCTCTTTTCCTTGAGGTTATGAAAAAGCACCACACCAAGAACAAGGAGGAGGTGGCGTAATGCATCCGCCCCTATCACTAATATTCTTCTTCCTTACCGCGGGCACTTCCATAGGGAGCTTTATATTCGTTTACTCCATACTCGTCCTTGAGATCTTCGGCAAGGGAGCAGGACTCCCCAAAGATGTGATCCTTAAACTTGGTGCGATACAGCTCGTTTTAATAGGTCTGGGAGCCTTCGGAGCCTCTTTCCACCTCGGACACAAATTGAGGGCTTGGAAAGCAATTAAAAGATTCAGAACATCCTGGCTCTCAAGGGAGGCGGTCTTCAGCGGAGCTTACGGCTTCACGCTTCTCCTTTTCCTCGTCCTTTACTATTTTGACGCAAGCCCATACTTTATTCACCTCCTCGGTTCCCTTACACTCCTCCTCGGAATCCTGAGCGGTTTTTCAACGGCAATGATTTACGCATCCAACGAGTTTGTTCTTGAGTGGAACTCCTCCGTTACGGTGATTTACTACCTCCTGATGTATCTGATGCTCGGATCTTCGTTGATGCTCTACTTCTCCGACCTTTACGGTCTCCCCTACACAGGTGCCTTTATATTCCTGACCTTTCTTTTTCTCACCCTCGGGCTGGGCTTCAGGCTTGCCTTTAACATAAGGCAGTTCTACATAAGAAGACCGACCCTCAACGAGGCTCTGAATCTCCCCCACAACAGACCCGTCAGGGTGGTTGATACCGGCTCAACCACCGACAACTACTGCACAACCGAGTTCTACTACAAAAAGGGAAAGGAGCTCCTGTCAACGATAATACCAGTTGCGTACCTCCTTACCTTCGTTGTTCCCCTTTTCCTCGTCCTCTACTCGTGGATAACGGGCGTCGGCGGACACTGGATTTTTGGAATAACCTTCATATCCCTTCTTGCGGGGAGTGCCCTTGAAAGGTGGTGCTTCTTCGTTGAGGGCAATCATGTTCAGAACCTCTTTTACGGACTTTATCCCGAGGAGGGCTACCGCCTCAGAAAGGGCTACATGGAGAGAAAGGAAACGAAGATTTCTCTTTATTGAGCTCAGAGGTGCGCACCTTCAAACCCTTGGGTAATTAAATAACTCCCGCGCGGAGAGTCACAACCTTCGGGATTTCACTTACCGCCCTCAGGCACCCCTTTTAAAACCTAAAAAGCCTTACCGTGAATGAGACTTCCTCGAGAAAGGACAGGCAAACCGCCCCGTCGCATTTAAAAAGGGTTATTATTTTTTTAAGACCCCAATAAAGGAGGGAGGCGAGATGCGCCCGGTGGTGACCTGCACCCTGACATTTGGACTGTTGCTTGTATCATGCGGGGGTTCACCCCCTCCTGCCAACTATCCTCCTGAAATAAAGTCCTTTGATGTTCAGCCGGATCAGGGCACAGCCCCCCTTGCGGTGACCATCAACTGCAGGGCACAGGACCCCGACGGAATGGTGGTTGAGTACCAGTACGACTTTGAGGGGGACGGCAGGGTTGACTTCAGGGACAGGTTCGGCGTTACCACCCACACCTACGGAAAAGGAGGAACTTACCGGGCAACATGTATAGCGGTTGACGACCTTGGAGCCAAAAGCAGGGCGGTGAAAGAGGTGATGGTGCAGGACTTTTCTCTACCTTAAAGGTCTTTCCACACCCCTTGATAAAATGCACTCACCTTCAGTTTAAGCTCCTCCCACTCCCTTACGGGATCGGAGTCCCAAACTATCCCGCACCCCGCGTAGTAATTGATCTCAGAACCACCGCCGAAGGCGGTCCGTATGAGAACACTTAAAGTAAAGTCTCCGTTTTTCTTCAAAAAACCTGCACTTCCGCAGTAGTAACCCCTTGAATGGGGCTCCAGCTCGTCAATGATCTGAACCGCTCTGACCTTGGGTGCTCCGGTCACCGAAGCAGGAGGAAAAGTTGCCTCAAGGATCTGAGAGAAGGAGTGGGATGTTTCTCCCTCAACGGTTGAGTGCATCTGGGTAAGGGTTTTGAAACGCCTTACCGCAAACAATTCCGAAACCTTAACGCTTCCCGGGAGAGCAACTCTGCCGATGTCGTTCCTCATCATGTCCGTAATCATCAGATTCTCAGCCCTTTCCTTTTCCGAATCCGAAACACTATCTCCCGGTCCTCCCGTACCTTTGACGGGCATACTCATCAGCCTTCTACCCCTCTTTTGAAGAAATAGCTCCATTGAACCCGAAATAATGAAAATCTCGTCAAGGTCAAGGTAAAAGGCAAAGGGAACTGGCTGGCGTCTGAAGAACTCAAGAAATAGGTCCCGTGGATTTCCGCTAATCCTGAAGCGGATTTGGGAGGTGAGGTTTATCTGATAAGAGTCACCGCTGAGGATGTACTCCTTGATCTTCTCCACCGCTTTGCAAAAGGAATCCCTTTCAAGGGAGGAGGAGAGGTATTCAAGGTTGCACCGCGAGGGAAAGCCTTTAACTTCAACGGGCTCCGGTTCACCCGTTTCAACAACTATTACTGGAGGCAGTCCTGAGTTTTTGACGGGTACACCGAGGAGTTCCGAAGTCAGGTCGTAGGAGAGGACGACAAAGAGGTCTCTGTCAACCCTGATCTCTGATGGTTTATCCAAATAATAAACACTCCCGATCCGGGTGCGATAAAGACCCTCCTTTCCCGTCCATCCACCCGAAAAAATCAGCTCCATAAGGGATATAATCTTATTTCCTGAGCGGTGTGAGATGAGATTTATTAATCCGGATAAATCCTACGACCTTGAGAAGCTGATTGAGGAAAACAGTAAGGATGTAAAGGAGATAAAACCTATTGTCCTGGGTTCCACGCCACTAACCACCCACATCCTCGTTCTCATCAGAACCCAGGAACAGCCCCATTACCACAATGATCACGACCTTACGGTGACCCTTCTCAAAGGAAAGGGTGAAATTTACCTTGACGGGAAGAGAACTGCAATGAAAGAGGGTGATACGGTATTCATCCCCAGAAAAGCAGTTCACTTTTACACAAATACAGGCGTCGTTTCTGCGCTCCTTGCGGTTTTTACGCCAGCTTACGATGGTAAGGACAGTATAAAGGTTGAGGAGGTGAAGTAGGATGGCTTTTGAACTTGCAAAAAGGATCAAAACCCTTCCCCCCTATCTTTTTGCGGAGCTGGACAGAAGAAAGCAGGAGAAATTAGAGGAGGGAGTTGATGTTATAGACCTCGGAGTGGGAGATCCAGACCTTCCTACGCCTCAACCGATAATTGAAGCCCTGAAAACAGCCTCGGAAAACCCTGAAAACCACAGGTATCCTTCATACACCGGCATGAGAGCCTTCAGAGAAGCGGTAGCACGGTGGTACGAAGGAAGGTTCGGAGTTGAGCTGGACCCAGACAGGGAGGTTATTGCCCTCATCGGATCCAAAGAGGGCATAGCTCACTTTCCCTTCGCCTTCGTTGAAGAAGGTGATGTGGTTCTCTGCCCCGATCCCGCCTACCCCGTTTACAGCATAGGAACGAAGTTTGCGGGAGGAGAGCCTTACTTCATGCCCCTGAGGGAAGAAAATGACTTTCTCCCCGACCTCGGTAAGATCCCCGATGATGTGGCACAGAAGGCAAAAATCCTCTGGATCAATTATCCCAACAACCCAACTTCTGCGGATGCTACGGAAGAATTCTTCAGGGATCTCGTCAGGTGGGCAAAAAAGTGGAATGTCATCATTGCATCGGACAACGCTTATTCGGAAATATACACAGGAAAGAAAAAGCCCATATCAATACTTCAGATAGAAGGAGCAAAGGATGTTGCAATAGAGTTTCACTCCCTTTCAAAAACTTACAACATGACTGGCTGGCGTATAGGAATGGCTGTGGGAAACGAGGAGCTGATTAAAGCCCTCGGAAAAGTCAAGACGAACGTTGACTCGGGACAGTTCAACGCGGTACAGTATGCTGGTATCACCGCCCTGAACATGCCTGAAGAAGAACTTGACAAGCTTAGGGAAATATACAGGGAAAGAAGAGAGGCAATGCAAGGAGCCCTTGAAAAGATAGGCCTTGATCCTTACAAATCGGATACCACCTTCTACATCTGGACCAGGGTCCCCGAAGGCTACACATCTCAGGAGTTTGTGGGAAGACTCATTGATGAAGCGGGAATCGTCTGCACACCCGGAAACGGCTTCGGAGAGGCGGGAGAAGGATACTTCAGAATATCCCTTACCGTGCCCACAGACCGCCTCCTTGAGGCGGTAAAAAGAATTGAAAGCCTTAGGCTATGAAGAGGGACGAGATAGACCTCGCAAGTTTAAGCATAAGCGTACCTACGGTTCCCCACGACCTCGGAATTAAAGAACTCCTTGACCTCTTTGACGAACTTTCAATCTACCGGTACCTGACGGTTATGAAGGGGGGCTATCCCATAGGCGTGGTGCGCAGGGAAGCTGTTGATTCCTTAAGAAACAAGGATCTCACCGCAGGAGAAGTTGCAAGGCTTTGTTGCAGGGTCAGGAATACTCTTATCACAAAAGAGGGGTTAACGGGTATCCTTGAGATCCTCCCAATTCATAGGGAGCCTGTCATCGTGACCGATAAGAAGGGTACATACCTCGGAGTTCTGACATACGACACCGTATTACATTTTATTACGCACCACAAAGAGTACGTTTTGCCAGCGGTTCAGAGGGTTCACTCACTCATAGGAAAGGGAGACTTTCTTTGCGTTTTCGGACTGAAAAATATGGCTGAGTTCAGGGAGATCTTCGGTCCCGAAAAGCAGGAAAGCGTCTTTAGAATCCTTTTTGAGGATGTTAAGGACATCCTTGAAGGAGATGTTTCGGGTGTTAAGGAAAAGGGAGAAGTCTGGCTCATTTCATCAAAGGTCCCCCAAAAGGAAAAGATAAAGGAGCTTTTTAAGGAGTTTCACAGAGAATACATGCTGCTCTTCGGAGAGTTCAGAAAGGTTTTCATATACGGCTACTGCGTTGACATGGGCGGTGTGGCTTCAAGGGAAAACCTGTACAGGCTAAAGGACGAACTCAAAGACCGGGCTAAGAAAATTGAGGGTTCGGTTTTTATAATTCACGGTCTCCAGCCCACTCTTGTTCTCCATGACCCTTCTAAGCAAAAGCTGATATCCAACATTAAGAAAAGAATTGCTCTTGACTTCAGGGAAATTCTTGAGGAGGTGAGAATAACCAGCAAGGATATGTGGGAACACAAGCTGTACGATATGTTTGAAAGATTCCCCCACTTTGAGCTCTTTTACATAATGGGAGGAAAGGGTCTTCAGATAACAAACAATGTGGTAAATCCGAAGGTTGACTACTTCGTGGCACAGGGGAAGAAGGGCACCGACAGGTCGGACAAGCCTTACTTTATCAGAGCTATGGAAGAGGGACAGTTTATCTCCGATGTTTACCTCTCTAAGGCGACCGATGACTTTTGCATAACCATCTCGGAGCGCTTCACCCATGAGGGAAAAACTTATGTCCTCGCCGGAGACATAAACTTCAAGGAAATTCACAGGATCGTCAGAAGCTTAAAGGAAGCATCTGCATGAATGGTTCTGCAGAAAAGGGAGCTCGCCTCGTTGCGAGCCTCAAGTATAGAAATCTCCGCTACACAAAAAACCACCCCCTAAGAATTCCGAGGGTATCGCTTCTTCTGGAGTTCCTTAGAGCAATGGAGCTCATCTCCGATTCGGAAGTCGTGGAGTCCAGACCCGCCACCGACGAGGAGGTTCTTCTGTTTCATGAACCGGAGTATCTTCAAGCACTAAAGGAGGCGGACCAGTGCAGGTGCGTCCCTCCCGGAGCGAGGGAGAGGTTCAACATCGGAAATTACGAGAATCCCGTATCGGATGCAATGCTGAGAGGTTCACTCCTCGCAACCGGTTCATCTATTCAAACCGCTGACCTTTTTCTAAAGGGTTATAAAGCCTTTAATCCTGCGGGCGGAATGCACCACGCCTTTCCATCAAAAGCCAACGGATTCTGCTTTATTAACGACCCGGGTGTAACAATTGAGTACCTGAGA
>JALSHX010000260.1 GCA_026982025.1 Aquificaceae bacterium
GAGGGTCGGTTATCAATCAACCTCAACTATGAACCCGTAGATTTCCATTCTCTTCAGCCGTTCAAGCTCACGCCTTGCGTCCCTTCTGGTTTCAAAGTTTCCGTATATGACTTTGTAAATTCCTGCGGATTCAACGATGTTTATCTCACTCAGCCCCCTTCCGTTTAGTCTTTCCGCAAGTCTCTGTGCTCTCTTCCTCGTTGAAAAAGCGGCAATTTGTATGCCGAACTTTCCTCTTTTCTTTACCTCTTCCTTCTCTTCCTGAATAGGGCTGTGATTCCGTGCTGGTTCTGAAGATGTGGTTTGCTCAGGGGGAGTATTTGTTTCCTTTGGAACTTCACGGGGTTTAAATCTGCTGATGACCGTTCTTTTTTGCTCTTCAACGAGCACTTTGCTGAGAAGTTCGTAAGCCTGAGCTCTTTGAAGATTGTTTGCCTGCTTGTTTTCAAGAACCATCCTCAGTGCTTCCTTAGCCTTTTCAAGCCTGCCCGTTTCGTAGTAAACCTTTGCGAGGTTCAGGTAAACGTTTGGCATGGTGAAGTTGTTGGATATGAGAGACTTAAAAAGGTCCTCTGCCTCATCGTACTTTTTAAGGTCCATGTAGGCACTCCCCAGCTCAAGCTGGGCGTCAATAAACATTGGGTTGTAAGCGGTTGCCTTTCTGAGGTACTCAAGGTACTTTTCCCGCTTTCCGAGTTCCTTGTAAACCTTGGCAAGGTGGTAAAAAGCCATGTGCTTCTTGTCAAAGGTCTCATCCGCAATGGCTTCTTCAAGGTTTTTAATGGCTCCCTTGTAGTCCTTTGTTTTAAAAAACAGTATCCCGAGGTTCATCTTTGCCTCGGAGAAATCGGGATTTGCCACCAGAGCCATCCTGAAGGCTTCCTCCGCCTTTTTAAATTCCTCAACCTCCATGTATGTAATTCCGAGGGCGTTCCACACTTTGGGTTCTTCGGGAGCCACCTTTGAAGCTCTGTAAAGGTGTGCAATTGCTTCCGAGTAGTTTTTTGCATAGAAGGAGGACAGACCCATATCGTAGAGGTATCTCCACTCTCCCTCCTGAGCACCGTTTTTTGCGGAACACGACAGGATCAGGGTAGCCAGAAAGAAGGGCAAAAACCTTTTCATTTCACGACGAAGGCATTTCCGAACTGGCTTCTAACTGTCCTGAGAGCCTCCTTGAGGCTCCCCGCAAGGACCCTGACCCTTACCTTGTAAAGACCGTCCTCGCTGACTATAAAGGTTTCAAAGCCCCTCTCGGACGCCTTTGTTTTTACCTTCTGTGCGTTTGCTGAATCTTTGAAGGCTCCTATTTGAAGTACGAATTCCTTCTCCGCTTTTTTAATGATGATTTTAGGTTCCTCTTCAACGACCACTTCTTCCTTCTTAAGTTCGGTATTTTGCGGTTCGGGTTCCTGATTTGTTTGCTGTTGAGTCTGCGGTGGCGGGGTTTGCCCGGTGTTCTGAGCTACCGTTGTACCTGTTGCCGCAACGGGGGTCACTTCGGGATTCTGGGCAACCTCAACGGTCACCTCGCCCGTTGCTTCATCAACCTCTTCCGCCTCCTCGGTCTCAACCGTAACAGGTTCGGACCTTTCCTTGATCTGAACGGGCTCCTTAGCCCTCACCACGCTGGGCGGTGTTGATATAAAGCTCTCCTGTGACTCAATCCACTTGTTGACCCCTAAGTAAAAGAAAACAAGTGCAATAAGCACTCCCAGAAGGAGTGCAAGCCTGTGCTTGTGAACCTTCTTCATAACACTCCCCCTTACATTCTTTCAGGCGCGGACACACCTATTAATTTTAATCCCAAAGCGAGGGCGGTCCTGATCCCTTTTAAGAGAGCAAGGCGTGCTTCCATGAGGGACTGTTCCGAACCTATGATCCTGTTGTGGTTGTAGTAGTTGTGAAAACTCCCCGCAAGGTCTATAAGGTAAAAGGTAATCAGATGCGGATCTCTCCCCCTGCAGGCTGTAAGGATCTCATCCTTTAGAAAAAGGACCTTCTTCATAAGACCTGTTTCCGCCTCGGATGACAGCCGGCTCAGGTCGGCATTCTTAATGACCTCCTCCGGATCCTCTGAGAATCTTTTTTTGAATTCCCTAAATACGCCCGCTATGCGGGCGTGGGCGTACTGAACGTAAAAAACAGGATTGTCGGAACTTTTTTCCTTAACGAGGTTTATGTCAAAGTCAAGGTGAGTGTCGCTCCTTCTTGTTAGGAATATAAACCGAACCGCATCCGCACCTACCTCTTCCATAACCTCCCTGACGGGTACGAAGGTTCCTGCTCTCTTGGACATCTTTATTTCCTTTCCATTTTTAAAGAGCCTGACCATCTGGATCAGGTAAACCTCAAGCCAGTCATCGGGTATTCCCAGCATGCTCAGGGCTATCCTGAGCCTCATTATGTAGCCGTGGTGGTCCGAACCCCAGAGGTCAATGACCTTTTCATATCCGCGATTAAACTTATCAAGGTGGTAGGCGATGTCGGACGCGAAGTAAGTGAAGCTTCCTTCGGATTTTTTGAGGACCCGGTCTTTGTCATCGCCCCTTTCCTGAGTTTTTAGCCAGAGAGCACCGTCCGACTCGTAGGTGTGTGCCCCCTCTTCAAGCCTTCGCAGAACTTCCTCAACCTCTCCTTTCATGTGAAATTCCCTTTCGCTGACCCACGAATCAAACTCAACCCCGAGGTCGGAGAGATCCCTTTTTATTTCCCTCATCATGAAATCAAGTCCGAAAAGGGAGCAGAGCTCTTCAGGGGTTCCACTTTTCGGTTTGAAGGATTTGAGGTAGTTCTTCTCAAAGGGAAGATCCGACTCCATCAGGAGACGGTGGGATTCCTCAAGGGAGCCATCGGCGAGCTTTGTTCCTACAATTGCCGATAGGAGCCGTGCTATCTCTTTAATGTATTCTCCTCTGTATCCCTCTTTTTCAAAGGTGTCCCTTATTCTTTCCATCAGGTCCTTCCTTCCGAAAAGCTCAAGGTAGCGATAAAAAACGGAAGTGCCAAGAAGGTAAACCTGCCTTCCCGCATCGTTTATGTAGTACTCCCGGGACACATCGTATCCGAGAAAGCTCAGTATCCTTGAAAGGGCGTCCCCCACGACCGCTCCCCTTCCGTGTCCAAGGTGGAGAGGACCTGTAGGGTTGGCGCTGACATACTCAAGCTGAATCTTCATGCCCTTTCCTATGTCTTTCTTGAAGTAATCTTCACCTTCATTCAGAACTTTTCTGAAGCTTGAGATGAGAAAGTCCTTTGAAAATCTGAAGTTTATAAACCCTCCCGCGGGGGATACCTGTTCAAAGGCAGGGTTTTCCGAAAGCTTTTCAGCCAGAGTCTCAGCAACTAAGGAAGGATTTCTCTTCTCCTTCTTTGCCAGAATAAAAGCGGTGTTTGTGGATAGATCACCGTGCCTGGGATCTCTCGGCCTTTCAACCCTTGAGCCTTCGGGAAGGTTGCCGAGAATGTCCCTGAGAGCCTGTTCAACGGTTTCCTTCATAGGCAAAAAAGATTATAACTACTTCCTAAGACTGCCCTCTAAGGTATCTCTGAAGATACTCTTCCTCTCCTCAGCGTAAATTTCGGTTATGCGAATGCCGAACTTTTCACCCACAACCACCAGCTCGCCCCTTGCAATTAACTTACCGTTGACTTTTATGTCAACCGGCTCGGTTGTCTCCCTGTCAAGTTCAAGGACTGAACCGGGACCGAAGTTGAGAAGTTCTTTTATCTGTATTACCGTGGAACCAACCACAACCTCAACATTGAGGGGTATGTCCATTATCCTCTCAAGGAGTTTTGAGAGGTCCTTCTCCGAAGGCTTTTTGGCTTCCGCTACCTGAGTTTTTACCTCTTGACCTTTTTCCCCTGTTTGCTGATTTGCTTCCTGCTTTTGTTCTTCCTTTGGACCCCCCTCCTGCCGGGAAAGAGCCTCTTCCCACTGCTTGGCAAGCTCTTCCTGAGAGATTTCTTCCTCTTTTTTCTCTTCCTCTGCCATCCGCAACCTCTAAGGATAATTTAACTCATTTTCTCAATTTCCTGAAGGAGTTCCACCGCCATCTCCTCTTCCGAAACTTTCTTGATGGGCTTTCCTTCCTTGAAGATCCACGCGAAACCCTTACCGCAGGCAAGACCGATGTCCGCCTCCCTTGCTTCTCCTATAGCGTTTACAACACAGCCCATTATGGCAACCTTCAAGGGTTTGTCAATGTCCCTGAGCTTTCCTTCAACCTCCTGAATGACCTTGGGAAGGTCAACCTCAATCCTTCCGCAGGTGGGACACGCCACCACTTCAACGCCTTTTCTCCTGAGTCCAAGAGCTTTTAAAATCTCGTAGGCTGTTTCAACCTCCACCACCGGGTCGTCGGTGAGGGAAACCCTGACTGTATCACCTACGCCCAAGTAAAGGAGTATTCCTATACCCACCGAGGATTTGATAATTCCCCTATTTCCCATTCCTGCTTCTGTTATTCCGATGTGGAGGGGTATGTCGGTTTTTTGGGCAAAAATAAGATTTGCCCTAACATTCTCAAGAACATCGGAGCCCTTGATGGAGACCTTGAAATTGGTCATTCCCCACTTTTCAAACTTTTCTGACCACCTCAGAGCACTGTGGGAAAGAGCCTCCGCGCTCGGGTAGCCGTACTTTTCAAGGAGGTCCTTTTCCAGCGACCCTGAGTTCACCCCGATTCTGACCGCCACGCCCCTCCTCTTTGCCTCTTCCGCTATCTCTCTTACGACCTCTTCCTTTCCGATGTTTCCCGGATTTATTCTTATTCCCTGCACTCCCTTTTCCATGGACTTAAGGGCGTAGGAGGGTGCGAAGTGGATGTCCGCAATAACGGGAATGGGGCTGTTTTTGACTATCTCCTCAAGAGCCTGCACATCCTCGCTGTGAGGAACCGCTACCCTTACGATCTCACAGCCAGCTATGTGGAGAGCATGGATCTGAGAGAGCGTTTCCTCAACATTTCGCGTTTTAGTTGAGGTCATTGATTGAACTACTACCGGCGCGCCTCCGCCGATTGCGACGGTGCCCACCGTTACCCGCCGTGTCTTTCTTCTCTCAATCATCGGAAGTTAATATTCTATGATTTTTCATCACAGATCTTTTAGATCACTGATCAGCCTGTCAATTTCAATAGCGGGCATGGTAAGTGTTCTAATGGAGCCCCTTGAATTTAGTTCCACCGCCATCTTAACCACGCTGTCGTTATCGGGTGCCTCAATGATGTTAACGAAGTCATAGGGTCCCATAACCGCATACTGGGCGAGTATTTTTACTCCGAACCTGTCCATAACCTCCTGATCAACCTCCTTAATTCTCTCCGGCTTGCTTTTTAATGTTTTCGCACCCTCGTCCGTCAAGGTTGTTAACATCACGAATACGGGCATCTTCCCACCTCCTTACCTTAAATTTAGTTCATTTTCCCGGCCTGAAGGCTTTTAATTTCTCTGGCTTTGTATCAATGAAGGAACCGCCGATTAGATCAATGCAGTAGGGAACTGCCGGAAATACCGCGTCAAGGCAGATCCTTATTGACTGTGGTTTACCGGGGAGATTTATAATCAAACAGTTTTTCCTGATTCCCGCCGTCTGCCGCGACAGTATGGCTGTGGGGACCTGTTCAAGGGATACCTTTCTCATTAATTCGCCGAATCCCGGGAGCATTTTTTCGCAAACCGACTCCGTTGCCTCGGGAGTAACATCTCTCGGAGCGGGACCCGTTCCTCCTGTTGTCAGGATCAGACTGCATCCCACCGAATCAACCATCTGGCGTAGATTTTCCTCTATCTGCTCCTTCTCATCAGGTATTATCCTGTACTCAACTTTGAAGGGAGTGGAGATAAC
The DNA here is from genome assembly GCA_026982025.1 of Aquificaceae bacterium. Taxonomy (GTDB): domain Bacteria; phylum Aquificota; class Aquificia; order Aquificales; family Aquificaceae; genus Hydrogenivirga. The sequence continues at coordinate 5,852 of JALSHX010000260.1, forward strand.
TTCCTTCAAGTATTCTATTATTGCCTTTCCGCTGATGTCCTCGTACTCACCCCTGCTCGCTCTATCGGAAATTGTCAAAACTCCGATTATCGCCTCCATTCTAAAATTCTAATTCAAGGCTCCACCACTACGCAGTGGTGATGATCAATGTATTTTTTAATCGCCCTTTTAACATCTTTCAAAGTCACCTCTCTGATCCTCTTCGTGTACCTCAGGTCCATCCGCCAGCCGAATCCCATCACTTCGTAAAACCCCATGTACCACGCCTGCCTCATTCTCGTCTGGTGATCCAGCAAAAAGTCACCTATTATCTTGCTCTTTGCTGTTGCAAGGTCATCTCCGCTTATAGGGGGTTTTTTTATTACCCTAAGAAGGTCCTCAAGGGCTTTTTCCTTTTTCTGTGGTGAGGTTCCTACATAGGCAAAGAGCCGGGGAGATATGAGCCTCGTCGGGTAAAAGGAATAGGTGGCATAAGCGTATCCCTTTTCCTCCCTCAAAATCCTGAACAGCTTGGAGGTCATACCGTCCCCGAGGATGCTGGTGAGGACCTTGAAGGCAAAGTAATCTCTGGTTCTTCTCTGCGGAGCGTTAAAAGCGCACAGGATCGTTGCCTGGGTACCGGGTCTTTTTACCCTGACGACTCGGGACTTTTTGATCCTTCTTCCCCTGAATTTCCTGACTGCCCTTCCCTTTTGAATCTCTCCGAGAGCCCTTGAAACCGAGGATATTACCTCAGAGGGGTCCATATCTCCCGCGATGCTGACTACGATGTTGGAACCTTTAATCAGGTCTTTGAACCTCTTTAAGAGGTCGCTCCTTAAGATTTTCCCGACACTCTCCTCGGTTCCTGCCGGGTGGGTTTCGTAGGGAGTACCTTTAAAGGTTATTCTTCTAAGGTTGTCCATTGCAAGTTCCATCCCCCTTTCCCTTCTTGACTTTATGGCAACAATTGTGTTCTTTTTTTCCCTTTCTATGTCTTCGTCCCTGAGCAGGGGCTCTGTAAGAATTTCCCTTATCACTCCCATAGCCTCCTTGAATCCTTCAACCTTTACCGAAAATCCAATTTCGGAAAAGTCATCACCGCTTGAGCTGTAAATGTAACCTCCGTACTTTTCAAAAGGAAGGGAGATGTCGTAAGAGGTGGGATAGCTCTTAGTTCCCTTTAATAGAAGGGTAAAGAGAAGACTCGTCGTTCCGGGTAATTCCTCCCCGAGCTTTCCGCCCCTGACAAAAATAACTCCTGAAAGTATACCCTTGCCTTCCGTGTGCTTCACTATGACCTTTATTCCGTTGGAAAGGGTTTTTTCAAGCACCTTGTGACCTCCGAAGCTCGTAGTAGCAAGAAGAATTATAAGGATAAGGACCTTCATTCTTTCCTTTTCGGTTTTTCCGGAACCATGAGAACCTCAACATAGGTCCTGTCCTTGATGTACCTTTCGTAAAACCTCATGACCTCAACTTTTCTTACCCTTGAGAGATTCTTTTCATAATATCTGAAAAAGTCAAGATCTTTGATGACCGTGTAAGAGTATCCTATGTCATAAGCCTGCCCTTCAACCTTTTCCTGCTCAAATATCCTTGAGTTGATGGCTTTTTCCCTTGTAAAGGCTACCTGTTCGTCGCTCAGTCCGCTGTAGGTTTTATCCAGCAGTTCTAAAACCTTACTTTTAACCTCTGCGTACCTTTCGGGGTCAAAGGTGGCACTTATTACGTAAAGGTTGTCCCTCGGTCTTCCCAGATCCCCGGTAAAGAAGGAATAAACTACGCCTTTTTCTTTCAGCTCTCTGTAAAAAACCGAGGTTCTTCCGTCACCGATTATGCCGTCAAAGACAACCATTCCGTAGTAGTCACCTTTTCCCACAGGCGGTGCGTTCCACCCTATTATCCAATAGGCCTTTTGAATACGGGGGTCGCTGATCTTGACAAACCTGTTTTCAAGGCGGTCGGGTTCCGAAGGAATCTCGGGCTTTGGGACCTTCTTGCCCTTTTCCTTTCCGAAGGTCCGCCGAACATAACTCTCCACTTCCCCGGGATTTACATCTCCCACAACTATGACAGCCATGTTTTTGGGCTGATAGTAAGACCTGTAAAATTCTTCAAGGCTTTCTTTTGTAAACCTTGAGATGGTTTCTTCAAAGCCGATAACGGGGAACCTGTAGGGAGAAACCTTGTAGGCGGTTTTTTCAAAGGTCTCCCAGAGCACAGTTGTTGGGTTGTCTTTTCCCCTTCTCAGTTCTTCAATGACTATGGGTTTTTCCTTTTCAATCATCTGCATGGTCATCAAGGGTTTCATCGTTAGCTGGTATAGAACCTCCATTGCTTTTTTCCAGTAGGGCTTGGCTATTTCAATGTGATAGAAGGTAAATTCTTTTGATGTGGCTGCGTTTATGTTTCCCCCGAGGCTTTCAATTATCTGGTCCATTTCTCCGTAGGCGTACTTCTCAGATCCGTTGAAAAGCATGTGCTCAAGAAAGTGAGCCATTCCCTTCTGGTCATGCCTTTCGTATATTGAACCCACCCTGAACCACACATGAAGGGCGACCGCCGAGGTGTCCTTTCTCTGATGAACGATTAGCTTTACACCGTTGGGTAGGTCTCTTATGTAGAGGTCCTCCGTCTTGGGTGCGGAAGCTTTGAGAACCGAAACCATAGCAACCTCCAGAAGAAGAAGGGTCAATAGAGCCCACTGCATAGTTTATCTCTTAATTCCCCGGGAATTGATACTATCTTACCATTTCTCACCATGCAGTGTTTGGTAATTCCCCTTGCCCTCTCCTCGCCCCTTACTCTTACGATGTAGTGAAATTCAAAGGTAAATCTGTTAACTTCTTTTACACGGAGTTCAATATCCACGACCTCGTCGTATTTTAGAGGTTTTTTGTACTCGCAACCGGCGTGGATAAGGACAACCTCGTAGCCCATGCTTCTCAGCGAGCTGTACGGCATTCCCATTTCTTTCAGGTATTCGCCCCTTGCCTCCTCAAAGTATCGGAAGTAGTTGGAGTGATGAACCACCCCCTGAGCGTCAGTTTCGTAGAACTGCACCCTCCGAGTGTAAGTCATTGCTTGCTCTGACAGTCAGCACATATCCCGAAGATCTCAAGGCGATGGTGCATGGGGTTGAAGTCGTACTGATTGCACACCTCGTCCTGAAGTTTCTCTATGTCCTCATTGACGAACTCAATTATCTTTCCGCACTCAATACACACGAGATGGTCGTGATGCGCCTTTCCCGCCACGAACTCGTAAATTGTTCTGTTGTTGTGTTTAATGACTTCTTTTATAACGCCGAATTCCTGAAGGAGCTTTATTGTTCTGTAAATCGTTGATCTTGAAACACCTCTTTCGGTCTGAAGTGCTATCCAGTTAACAAGTTCCTCCACCTCAAAGTGCTTTCCGTAATCCGCAATGAGA
>JALSHX010000261.1 GCA_026982025.1 Aquificaceae bacterium
GATCCACGTCCTTCAGGGAGAAAGACCCCTCGCCAAGGACAACAAGTCATTGGGTAAGTTTTACCTAACCGGAATACCTCCCGCTCCCAGAGGAGTTCCAAAAATTGAGGTCTGCTTTGACATTGACGCGGACGGCATACTTCATGTAACCGCAAAGGACATGGGAACGGGAAAAGAGCAGTCAATCAGGATTCAGCCCTCCTCGGGACTGACTCAGGACGAGATCGAGAAGATGGTCAAAGAAGCTGAAGCTCACGCAGAAGAAGACAAGAAGAAGAAAGAGCTCATTGAAACCAAAAACCAGCTTGACCAGCTCATCTACAACCTTGAGAAAACCATTAACGAAAACAAAGAAAAAATTCCTGAAGAGGATGTTAAAAACGCCCAGCAGGTAATTGACGAGGCAAAACAGGTTATGCAGTCAGCTCAAGAAATAGATCAGATCAAGCAGATGATGGACAAAGTACTTCAGGCATCCTCCAAGATAGGTGCCCACATTTATGAATCCGCCGGCAAGCAGGCAGGAGGAGAAGACAAAAAGGACAGCGGAGACGATGTGGTTGACGCAAAGCCCGTTGACTGATGAAAAGAGAGATCTTCACCGAAAAGGCGCCAAAGCCGGTAGGACCCTACTCCCAGGGCCTGCTGGCGGGTAATTTATTCTTCATATCCGGACAGATAGGTCTGGACCCCCGGACTGGTCTGCTGGAAGATGGGCTCAAGAACCAGACCATCAGGTGTTTAAAAAACATTGAAGCAATCCTTGAATCCGCCGGCTTGAGCAGGGAAAATTTAGTGAAGCTAACCATTTATGTAACCGACATTTCAAAGTTCAGGGAAGTCAACGCCTTATACGAAGAATTTTTCAAAGATGTTGATCCAAAACCGGCGCGTGCGACGGTGGGTGTGAGCTCACTGCCCCTCAATGCTCTAATTGAAATAGAAGCTGTGGCGGTGAGGTGATAACTTAATTTAACAGGATGATCTCCCTGGACTTAAAACAGCCCCACGACGAATCGGCGGAGCGCTCAATCCTCGGGACCATGCTCGCAGACCCCGACAACATTCCCACGGTGCTTGAGTACCTTACGGAGGAGGACTTTTACATTGAGGAACACAGAATCCTTTTTTCAATAATTGTAAAACTCTGGCAGGAACAGGGTTCGGGATGGGACGAGGTTGTTCTGAGGGATTACATAAGAAAGGAGGGCTATGAGGACAGGCTTCCTTTTGACTGGATAGTTGGAATATATCACGAAGCCGCCCCCCTCTCAACCCTTGAAACAGCCTGCAAGATAGTCAAGGAAAATTCCGGACTCAGGTCAATTCTGGAACTATCACTGAACTTAATTCAGGATGTTAAGGAGCTTCAGGACTTCAATACCGTCATAGAGGTTGCCCAGTCAAAGATATTTGAGATTTCGGAAAAAACCACGGTCACCCACTACCATCACATAAAGGATGTTGCAAGAGAAGTCATTGAAATGGTTGACCGGTTCAGCAAAACAGAAAGGCTGGTCACCGGTCTCTCCTCGGGATTCTCAGAACTTGACATGATGACCACGGGATTCCATCCGGCGGACCTCATTATATTAGCGGCAAGACCGGGTATGGGTAAAACCTCCTTCATGCTCTCCCTCCTGAGCCACATAGCCCTGAATGAGGAAAAGCCAGTTGCGGTCTTTTCCCTTGAAATGAGCAAGGAACAGCTGGTTCTCAGGCTTCTCTCCGCCCTCTCGGAAATTCCACTTCAGAAGCTGAGGTCGGGGTACATCACCGAATCTGATAGAGAAAAGCTAATTTCCACCGCACTATCCCTTTCAAAGTCGGAGATCTACATAGACGACTCTCCTTCACTAACGACTACAGAGCTCAGGGTAAAGGCAAGAAAGTTAAAAAAGGAGAAAGGAGTTGACTTCATAGCGGTTGATTACATGCAGCTCCTTCGCTCACCAATAAGGAAGTCCTCAAGGCAGGAAGAGGTGGCAGAAATCTCAAGAAGCCTGAAGGCTCTTGCAAAGGAGCTTTCCATACCCGTTCTTGCTCTTGCCCAGCTGTCCAGACAGGTGGAGCAAAGAAGCGACAGAAGACCCCAGCTCGCGGACCTTAGGGAGTCTGGGCAGATTGAGCAGGATGCGGACCTGATCATCTTTATTCACAGGCCCGAGTATTACAAGAAAAATCCCTCACCCGAGGAAAAGGGAATAGCGGAGCTGATCATAGCAAAACAGAGACAGGGACCGACGGGTATAGTCAAAACAGCCTTCATAAAGGACTACGCCCGTTTTGCACCCCTCGCCACTCCTGTGGGCGAACCTGAAGAAGAAATATTTGAGGAAGGTAATACCGAGGAAGACTACGACCTTGATTTTTAACCCTCCCGCCGATAAAATTAACAACTCATCCGGGGTAGCTCAGCTGGCAGAGCGGGTGGCTGTTAACCACCTGGTCGGGGGTTCGAATCCCTCCCCCGGAGCCAAATTGGTGAAAAGTGGAATTTTCAAAACACACAATTTTAGGCGCCGGCGGCTCCGTCGGAAATGCACTCGCAATTGAACTCCTTAAAAATCAACAAACCGTCAGACTTGTTTCAAGAAGTGGTTTTTCAATTCGGGGAGCCCAAACATATACAGCAGACCTTACTTCCTACCACGAAACTTTTAAATGTCTTGAAGATACTGATGTGGCATACCTGACTGTTGGATTACCTTACAACTCAAAAATATGGAAACAAATATGGCCTGTTATCATGAAAAATGTTATTGAAGCCTGCAAAAAGTTAAATGTCAAGCTAATTTATTTAGATAATGTTTACATGTACGGTAAGGCTGACGGGGAAATGACTGAAGATACCCCATACAATCCGTGTAGTAAAAAAGGAGAAGTAAGAAAGACAATATCACAAATGCTTGAGGAGGAGATGAATAATGGGAATATTAGGGCAGTAATAGCCAGGGCGGCTGATTTGTACGGTCCATATTCCTTAAAAACAAGTTTGCCATATATAATGATAATAAGTAGAATAATGCGGGGGAAAAAAGCAAAGTGGCTTGCTTCAGTTGATAAGAAACATTCATTTACATATACTTTGGACGCCGCGAGGGGAATGATTTTGCTTGCTTTAAATGAGGAATGCATTAACCAAATCTGGCACTTGCCTACGCACAGTCCGGCTATTTCAATAAGGGATTTTATTGGCATAGCTGCAAAAGAACTGTCAGCCGAGCCTCACTACTCCATCTTAAAAAGGTGGATGATCAAATTTGCCGGCCTTTTCAATAGAACAATATGGGAGTTAGATGAAATGCTTTATCAATACGAGCATGATTATATATTCAACTCAAACAAATTTAACGAATATTTCAATTACACTCCAAGAGATTATCCTCAAGGAATTAAAGAAACTATCAAATATTTAAAAAACGCACTATAAAATTATAATAAGTGGTTATCGGGAGCGTCTGCGGGTTATTTAGATCCAGAAAATGCTAAAGACGACCAAAAGGTTTAACTGTTCTTCAGGAGGCTATTTCTCAAGGCGATAAAAGCTTATGGGACCACCTCAATGTGGGTTTTCTCCGTTACCTCTCCTATTACATAAGCCCGGATGCCCAGGTTTCTCGCTTCAGTATCAAGGTCTTTCCTTTTGGATGGGTCAAGGGTGAACAGCAATCCTCCAGAGGTCACGGGATCGCAGAGGAGGATAACCTTCCACTCCTCAAGGTTAGTTCTGAGGTTCTCCCTCACGAAGCGCAGGTTTTCCTTTGCACCCTTGGGGTAAATCCCACTTCTTATCAGGTCCGCTGACCTCTCGTAAAAGGGGATACTTCCAAAATCTATTTTCATCCCTACTCCTGACTTCCTGCAGATGTTCAGGGCATGGCCCAGAAGACCGAAGCCCGTTACATCCGTGCAGGAGCTTGCTCCGAGCCCTCTCGCAAGGCGCGACGCCCGATCGTTGAGAGCAAGCATGTTTTCCACAGCATCCCCGATATCCTCATCTTTAACGATCCCCTCCTTTACCCCCTTTATCAGACTCCCCGTTCCCACCGGCTTTGTGAGAACAACCATGTCTCCGGGCTTTGCACCCTTCTGGGTGAGAAACTTCCCCTCCGGGCACACGCCCCAGACCGCAAGTCCAAACTTTGGTTCCCTGTCCTCAATGGTGTGACCTCCCAGAAGGGAAGCTCCAGCCTCCTTTAGCTTGTCAAGGGATCCCCTCAGGACCTCTCTGACCTTATCAACTCCGAGCTCGCAGTGGTCAAAGCCAAGGATTGCGAGGGCACTTAGGGGAACGCCTCCCATGGCGTAGATGTCGCTGAGGGAGTTTGCGGTGCTCACCGCACCCCAGAGGTAGGGGTCGTTGAGAACGGGGGTTATGATGTCAACGGTCTGGACCCACGCCTTTCCTTCGTGAAGGTATACTCCAGCGTCATCACCCGGACCCACCAGCACCGAAGGGTCCTTTGCAGGTTCAAGCCCTTTCAGTAAAGCCTGCAGGTCCACCGGACCCAGCTTTGCCGCTCAGCCCGATGACCTGACCATTTTGAGGAGATCCGTCATGATTAATAGTTTAAGTGTTCAAAGGATTTTCTTATAAGTTTTAAATCCTCATCACAAACGGTTCTCAAATCAATAAGGAGTTTTTCCTTTTTAATCCTTCCCACAACAGGAGGATCTGAGAGCCTGAGCCTGTCGCTGAGCCATTTCGCCGAATAGTCCCGAAAAGTACAGGCTACGCACCAGGTGGGAAGCTCAAGTTCCGGGAAGGAGCCTCCCCCCGGCTTTGAAATGTCTCTTAAAACTTCCACTTTTAATCCGTCTATACCCTTTAACAACCTTTTTAGCTTAAGCGCCTTTTGGCGAATCTTTTCTTCGGGTTCCGTCAACATTGCCAAAACAGGAATATCCATCCACCTGCCTTCAAGGTACATTCTGAGCACCACTTCAAGTCCCGCAAGGGTCATCTTATCTATCCTCATGGCTCGGGAAATTGGATTTCTCCTTATTCCTTCTACAATTTCCCTCTTTCCAGCGATTATTCCAGCCTGGGGTCCACCGAGCAGTTTATCACCACTACCAGAAACGACATCCGCCCCATCCCTTATAGCCTTTTTAAAAGAAGTTTCACTTCCCTTAAGTCCGAGCCGGTCCGGGTCAACGACAAGTCCGCTTCCGAGGTCGTAATACGTTGTAATACCAACTTTTGAGCCGAGCCTTGAAAGCTCTTTTATACTCACATCCTCTACAAATCCCTCTATGTGAAAGTTGCTCCTGTGAACCTTCATTAGCAGTGCAGTATTGTCGCCAATAGCGTCCTGATAGTCAGATATCCTTGTCCTGTTGGTAGTTCCGACCTCTCTAAGAACCGCTCCCGCCTTTTCCATTATAGAAGGAATTCTGAAACTACCTCCGATCTCAACCAGCTCGCTCCTTGAAATAACAACTTCTTTCCCGTAAGCAACGGTGTTCAAAACAAGAAATACAGCACTCGCATTATTATTTACAACATGAACCGCCTCCGCACCGGTAAGCTCCAGGAGATAATCCTCTACATGAGATATCCTTGAACCCCTAACCCCCCGAATGAGGTCAAACTCAAGGTTGCTGTAGGAGGAAGCCACTTCCTTTATAAATTCAAGGGCTTCCCCGGGAAGAGGAGCCCGCCCGAGGTTGGTGTTTATTACCACTCCTGTGGCATTAACAACCTTCCTCAAATTGGTCCCCCTTAGCCTCAAAATCTCCTTCTCGACTTCCTCAAAAATCCCGTCAATGGTCTTCCTTATACCTTCCTTTATCTCCTCCCTGTACCGGTTTGTCACGAGCTCAGCAGCACGCTTAACGTAGGCTGTGGGAAATCTGCCTTTAAACTTTTCCAGAAACACGGATATTTGCGGGATCTGCCTCAGAAGCTGATTCATAGCAGATACCTTATACCTATGTACATCAGAAGAGCTCCGAGAGCGAGCCTGAGCTTTTTCTCTCCCATCTTTCTTGACAGGTGCGGTCCCGCAAAGGATCCTGCCATCACACCCACAACCTCAATTCCAAGAAACACAGGGTCAAACCTTGACCCGAGGTTCACATAATTGCCTATACTCACGACCATGGTTATAAGAATTGAAAGGGCGCTGGTTCCCGGGACAAGAAACATGGGAATTCTCAGAAAGCTCACCATGAAGGGAACGAGGAGAAAACCTCCTCCTACACCCAGAGCGGATGACACTACCGCAACAACAAAGCCTGCCGCAAGGGGAGAAAAGGTGCTGAAGGAGTAAGTCTCACCGAGGTACCGGAATGTTATTCTCAGCGGGCTGACATCAAAGTTTATTCCCCCGGGAGACTTTTCCTTAAGTCTCTGTTCAATGCCCTTGATCCTTTCCTTTGAACTCTTGGAGAGGAAAATCTCCTGAAAGATTTTGAGAGAAACAAGAAGTGTAAAAAGGCCGAAAACAGGTTTATAGCTGGACACATCGGGAAGGTATCGGTAGGACAGAGTGGAGCCTATTAGAGCTCCCGCAATAGAACCAATCCCGAGAAGAAAGGAGAGGATGTAAACCACCCTCTTTTGCAGGAAGTATGAAGGAACAGAAATCAGGGTAGAAGATATAACGAGGATCTGATTCATTATTTTTATGTTATTGGCAAAGGGAATCCCGAAGATTGATATATGACCAACTCCGGAGAGAATTCCTCCCGCCGCGCCAACCGTGGAGAAAACGAGACCCACGAAAAAGCTCCAGAGTAGAAGTAAAACAGGATTGTAATCAATCCCGAGAATCTCGGAGTGCATTCTGATATTTTAATTAAAATGAGATTCCTCTTATCGGCGGTGCTGGTTCTTTGTCCCGCTCTGCTATCGTGCTCCGCAAAGATGAGCAACGGCTCAACCGAGGTTGATGTGGGAGTGCGGGGAAAGGTTCACATTCAGTACAGGCAATGAAGAACCTGATTTTTTCCACCGCCGGCCATGTGGATCACGGGAAAACGACACTTGTAAAACATCTCACCGGTATAGACACAGACAGGCTTCCCGAGGAAAAGAAGAGAGGACTTACCATTGACATAGGATTCGCCTACTTATTTCTCAAAGATAAGAACACAACCGTTGAAATCATTGATGTTCCCGGTCATGAAAGGTTTGTCAAAAACGCCGTTGCAGGAATAGCCCCTGCCCGGTGCATAATCCTCACCGTTGATGCAGTTGAGGGAATAATGCCCCAGACCGTTGAACACACGAGGATTGCCCTTGTCCTTGGTATTTCGCACTTCCTCGGCGTAATTACCAAAGCTGACCGGGTAAGCGATGAAGAACTTGCAGAAAGGGAGAAGGAGGTTTCATCTTTCCTTGAAAAATTCGGAGTTGATTTTGAAGTTGCTCGCTTTTCTCCTTTTCGTCACGGCTCAGATGACAAACTCCTCCAAAAGCTCTCCGACATAGCTGATAGAATTGAGCCTTACGATGAAAAAGGTCCCCTTAAGATTCTCATTGACGGCTCCTTCACCGTAAAGGGCTTCGGAACGGTGGTGAGGGGTAGCCTCGTAAGAGGAGCCGTTGAGGAGGGCCAGACTGTCGCTATTCAACCCTCTGGAAAGAAGGTCAGGATCAGAAAGCTTCAAAATCACGGACGATTTATTAATAGGGCGGTTGCAGGACAAAGGGTGGCTTTGAATCTTGCAGGAGTGAAACCATCTGAGGTTAAAAGGGGTTTCTGGATAACTTCAACAGAAGAATCACCGACCACCAAAAGGGCAATAGTAAAAACGGACCTGCCCTTACGGGCAGGTGGAGTTTACCCCTGTTTCTCGGGTCTGATGGAAACATCTGCAAGGGTTAGACCCGTCAGGGACGAGATTTTCATCCTCACCTTTTCCGATGAGGTGATCCTTGAAAGGAATGAAAGGCTTTTAATTCTCTCACCTCAGGGAAGACCCGTCGGCGGTGCCCTTGTCCTTCATCCTTCACCCGCAACTCTGAATAAGAAGTTCATCATAGAAAATCTTGACCTTCTTGAAAAGAGCATTGAGGAGTACACGGAGAAGGAGGATTCTCTCTGGCGGAGAAAGAAAGAGAGGGAGCACAAAAAGAATATATTCCTTGACCCCGACACATTTCGTAAAATCAAGGACCTTGACAGAGAGAGAATAATGGATGAAAAGGAGCTTCTGGAATCGGGATTGAGCAAGGATGAGATAAGGCGGGCGGTAAGGGAGAGGGTCCTTCACAGGCTTGAAGGTTCAATGCTTATCACCGATTCAACGCTAAGGCTTTACGAGCAAAAGCTGAGAGAATCGGGAGAACCCATAACAATTCAGAAAACCAAGGAAATGCTGAATCTTTCAAGACGACAGGCTGTGGCTTTACTTGAATACTTTGACTACCTTGCATTGACCGTAAGGGAAGGCAACTTACGCAGATGGAAAGGGAGAGGATGACACGCTGGTGCGGTCCCGGGACTTCAAATCCCGCGGGAGGCTTCTGAAGGAGTCTCCGGAGGGTTCGATTCCCTCCCTCTCCCGCAATTTACCTGTTAATGCCGGAAGTAATTTCCGTAAGCGGTAGGAGGACGCTGACCACAATGATCCCTACCACAACGCCTATAATCAAAATGGAAATCGGTTCTATTAACCTGATCCACAGGTTTATCATCCTCAGGCTCTCTCTTCTGTAAATTTCCGCCAGAAGCTTCAACATCCTCTCAAGCTCTCCGCTGTTTTCACCAGTTTCCACAAGGTTTACAAAGAGTGAAGGAAACCTTTCTGTATGTCGTAAGATAGAGTTAAGACTCTCTCCCTTCTCAAGCCTGTCCCTTAAGTCTCTGAGCTTCTTCCGGAGAGTGTAGCTTGAAACGCTACCCGCTGAGATGTCGTAAGCTCTCGTAATCGGGACAGCGGAGGAGAGCGTAATGTAAAGGGAATAGGCAAACCTTGAGTAGTCAAAGTAATCCCTTATTTTTCCTATCCCGGGAAGGGCTCCGATGAATCTGTCAACCTTTTCGGGTGAAAGAAATCTTCGCCTAAATAGAAACAAAAGAAGGAACAGAGG
>JALSHX010000262.1 GCA_026982025.1 Aquificaceae bacterium
CTTGAGGTTGTGACGGCGTGCGAATTCCACAAGGTCGGGCAGGCGAGCCATGGTTCCGTCTTCCTTCATTATTTCGCAAATGACTCCTGCGGGATAAAGGCCCGCCAGCTTTGCAAGGTCAACGGAGGCTTCCGTGTGGCCCGCTCTTTCAAGAACACCTCCCGGACGGGCCTTTAAGGGAAATACATGACCGGGTCTGATGAAATCCGAAGCACTTGCCTCTGGGCTGAGGGCGAGCCTGATGGTGGTTGCCCTGTCGTGGGCGGAAATGCCCGTTGTCGTTCCGAACCTCGGATGAGCATCTATTGAGACGCAGAAGTAAGTTCCTTTGGGGTCCGTATTCCTGTGAGCCATGGCATAGAGGTCAAGCTCCTCACACCGCTCCGGGGTGAGGGACAAACAAATTAAACCCCTCGCGTACTTTGACATAAAGTTAATTGCTTCGGGAGTGACCTTCTCCGCCGCCATTACGAGGTCGCCTTCGTTCTCCCTCCCCGGGTCGTCAACAACTATTACCATTTTCCCTTCTCTGATGTCCTCAACGGCTTCTTCAACGGAGCTAAAGACCTTTTCATGGGAGGTCATTCTTTTCTCTCACCTCCAGTCAATTTATTCAATGTACCAACGACCGCGTTGATCCCCCTGTCAATTATGCTTTCCTTATGGGGAGGGTTTTTGACAATTTCCACCTCCCTTCCCACTATTGAACTTGCGACGGAGTTTATTATGGCAGGACCCCAGTGGGTGTAAACATGGTCAACAGCAAGTAAAATGGCACAGATGTAAATAAACCACCTGAGCATCTAATTAGAAATATACCATCAGTTTTTTAAAGTCAAGCGGAAGTCCTTGCCCTCTCAAGGATCCTCACCACCACCCATCTCTTTGTTCTTGAGAGGGGCCTCGTTTCCCTTATTTCAACCCTGTCTCCCACCCTGCACTCGTTCTTTTCGTCGTGGGCGTGGTACTTCTTGCTCTTTACAATGTGCTTTCCGTAGAGGGGATGAGGGACCCTGCGGTCCACTTTTACAACAACCGTTTTATTCATCTTATCTGAAACCACAATTCCTACGAGGTGCTTCCTCCTCTCGTTCCACTTCCTTTCAGCCATCCTTCTTCTCCTCCGAAAGCTCCTTTTCCCTGAGGACGGTAAGAACCCTTGCGATCTGCCTCCGAGTATTTCTTATCTTCATTGGGTCCTCCAAACCGGAGATTTTTTGCTGAAACCTCAGCTTGAGGAGGTCCATTTTTAGCTCGTCAACCTTTTTCCTCAGCTCTTCCACCTTGAGCTTCCTCAACTCCTTAACCTTCATAGGGTCAACCCTCCGCTTTTGACGAGCCTCGTCTTAATGGGAAGTTTGGCACTTGCAAGGCGGAATGCCTCCTGAGCCACCTCCTCCGGAACACCGGAAAACTCAAACATAATTCTTCCCGGCTTAACCACCGCTACAAAGCCCTCGGGATCACCCTTTCCTCCTCCCATTCTTACTTCGTTTGGTTTCTTTGTGTAGGGTTTGTCGGGAAAAACCCTTATCCAGACCTTCGCACCCTTCCTGAGTGCCCTGACAAGCGCAACCCTTACAGCCTCAATCTGACGCTGGGTTATCCACGCACGGTCAAGAGCCTGAATACCGTACTCGCCGAAGGCGAGTCTGTTTCCTCTCAAAGACTTACCCTTTAGGGTTCCCCTCTGCTGTTTTCTGAACTTGGTCTTCTTGGGTCCGAGAAACATCACTTAACCTCCTCGGTCACCGATGCAAGATCCTCCTCAATCTTCTGAAGGATCTCACCCTTTTCCTTCTCGGGGAGTATGTCTCCCTTGTAAATCCAAACCTTGACGCTTAATATCCCGTACTTGGTGTATGCGGTTGCAAAGCCATAGTCAATGTCCGACCTCAGAGTCTGAAGAGGCATCCTTCCCACGAGAAACCACTCCTTTCTGGCGAGGTCCGCACCGCCTATTCTTCCCTTAACCTGAATCTTCACTCCCTTTGCTCCTGCCTTGAGGGCGTTGTCAATTGCACGCTTCATTGCACGCCGGTGAGAGACCCTTCTTTCTATCTGGAGTGCTATGTCCTCGGCAACGAGCTGGGCTTCAATTTCTGGAATCCTGACCTCCGTGACAGTTACGGTAACTTCCTTCCCCTGAACCATCCTTTCTATGGTCTTCTTTAAGAGTTCAACTTCCTGACCCTTCCTTCCGATAATAATCGCCGGTCTTGAAGCGTGGATCCGAATCTTGAGCTTATCAACTATTCTGTCAATCTCAATCTGCTTTATACCTGCAACCCTGTACCTGTTTTTGATGTAGTCCTTTATTTTGAGATCCTCATGCAGGGTGCTTGCGTACTCTTTCTTGGAGGCAAACCACTTGGAATCCCAGCTTTTTGTGTAGCCGAGCCTGAACCCGACGGGATGTGTCTTCTGACCCATTACTGTTCCTCCTCCTTCTCTTCAAGGACTATGGTGATGTGGGAAAGCCTTTTGCGGATCATCGTTGCCCTCCCGTGGGCTCTGGGAAGCCACTTCCTGAAAACGGGTCCCCTATCAGCAACAGCCTTTTTGATGTAAAGCCTGTCAAGGTCAAGTCCCTTCTGTTCCGCATTTGCAATAGCACTCTTGAGAATGTTCTCAGCGATCCTCGCCCCCTTTTTGGGAATCACCTTAAGAATGTAAAGGGCGGTTCCTACATCCTTTCCCTGAATCTGCCTCAGAACTACCCTCGCTTTAAGCGGGGAAATCCTTGCGTACCTCAGTATCGCTATCGCCTCTTTCTCTCCGTATCCTTCTCTCACAGTCATTTTACTTCCTCACTTCTTTTTTACCACCTTGGCGCTCTTCTCGGGGTGACCCCTGAAGGTTCTCGTTGGGGCAAATTCCCCCAGCTTATGACCAACCATTTCCTGAGTTATGTAAACTGGGACGAATGTTTTTCCGTTGTGCACCGCTATGGTGTGTCCCACGAATTCGGGAATTATTGTGCTTGATCTTGAGTAGGTTTTTACCACCTTCCGATCACCCGACTCGTTCATTTGCCTTATCCTTTTCCAGAGTTTGGGGTCAACCCACGCCTTTTTGTCCACCATTTTTCTGAACTCGTCGTAAACCTCCTCGTACTTTTTTATTCGCCTCTCTATCAGATCACTGTCACCTTTCTTCTGAGCCTCTCTAACCTTCTTGTGAAGCCTGTGAACCTTTTTATAGAGGGAGTAAAATCTGTCAAAGTCCTCAATCAGCCTGTTTCTTTTATTCCAGGAACCCCTAAATCCCATTAGAGTGACCTCCCGTCACGCCTGGTGATGATAAACCTGTCCGAGTACTTCCTTCCCCTTCTCGTTTTGTAGCCTTTGGTTTTCCATCCCCACGGTGATTCGGGATGCTTACCTTTGGTTCTTCCCTCTCCTCCGCCGTGGGGGTGATCAACAGGATTCATTGCGGTTCCTCTTGTGTGAGGTCTCCAGCCCAGCCACCTCGCCCTTCCCGCTTTTCCTATCTTAATGAGCTCGTGCTCCGCCAGACCCACCGTTCCTATTGTTGCCATGCACCTCTCGTGAATCAGCCTCATCTCACCCGAGGGCAGGCGAACCTGAACATAATCTCCCGTCCTCCCGAGAATCTGGGCGGAGGTTCCTGCAGAGCGAACGAGCTGACCGCCTTTTCCGGGGGTCAGTTCAATGTTGTGGATTACTGTTCCCACAGGCATAAACTTGAGTGGCATTGCGTTTCCCGGTTTTATCTCCGGAAGATCCTTTCCCGCCGAAGCATCCTCGTAGCTAATTGAAACTACCGTATCACCGACCCTGAGACCTTCACACCAGAGGATGTACCTCTTTTCCCCGTCCGCGTAGTGAAGGAGGGCTATCCTTGCACTCCTGTAGGGATCGTACTCAATGGAGGCAACTCTGGCTGGCACGAGGCTTTTGTCCCTCTTAAAGTCAATAAGCCTGTATCTCTTCTTGTGTCCACCTCCCCTGTGCCTTGATGTTATCTTTCCCTGCTGGCGGGAACGGCCCTTTGCCCTGTGCCAGTGCACGAGAAGGGACTTCTCGGGCTCAGATTTTGTAATCTCCGCAAAATCGTAAACAACTGCGTGCCTGCTTGAGTTGGTAACAGGTTTAAGCTTTCTAACTCCCATCTTTCACTCCTACTGGGCAAAGTTTAAAAGATCTATTGACTCACCCGGCTCAAGGGTAACCACAGCCTTTTTCCACTTTCTTGTTGTGCCGTACTGCCTTATCCTCCCGAGGATCCTCTTCTTTTTGGGTTTAACTATCATAGTATTGACCTTTTTTACCTTGACGCCGAAAAGCTCCTGAATCGCATTCCTGATCTCACCCTTTGAAGCATCAAGGGCTACCTCAAAGGTGTACTTCCCGTGGTCCTCCATCAGCCTGTTGGACTTTTCAGTTATGACGGGTTTTATGATGATCTCGTAAGGTCTTCTCTGACTCATGGGAGGGTCCTCCTGTAGATGTCCTCAAGTCCAGATTTTTGGATTACGAGCTGGTCGCTCCACAAAATGTCGTAAACATTCAATCCCTCAACGGGAAGAACCCGAACATTGGGAAGATTCCTGAAGGACCTGTAAATCACCTCATCCTTCTCCTTAAGGACGATTAGAACCTTCTTCCCATCAAGCTTTTTCTTTTTCAGGAATTCAATAGCCTTTTTGGTCTTTGGTTCATCTCCGATTTTAATTTCCTCAACGAAGGTTATCGCCTTTTCTTTGGCTTTTGAGGACAGTGCCATTCTGAGGGCGAGCCGTCTGACCTTCTTGGGAAGGCTGTATTCATAGTCCCTGGGCTTGGGACCGTGAGCAACCGCTCCTCCGACAAGAATGTTGGCACTCCTGTCTCCTCTTCGGGCGTGACCCGTTCCCTTCTGAGGAAGTAGCTTTCTTCCACTGCACTGAATTTCACCCCTCGTCTTTGTAGAGTGAGTCCCCTGCCGTCTTCTGGCAAGCTGCCACCTGACAACTTCCCAGAGGATGTGGGGCTTAACATCAATCCCGAAAACTTCCTTTTTCACCTCAACCTGTCCGATCTTCATCCTTCATCCTCTCCTTTGAGGGAAAGAACCGACTCCACGAGGGGTTTTAACCTTTCTTTTTTGAGCTGTTGCTTTTTTCTTTCGCTGATCCTTGACACTTCAATGAAAACCTTTCCTCCGTTGGGACCGGGTACGGAACCTTTGAGAAGGATAATGCCTTCATC
This sequence comes from Aquificaceae bacterium, assembly GCA_026982025.1. GTDB lineage: Bacteria > Aquificota > Aquificia > Aquificales > Aquificaceae > Hydrogenivirga. Next base: position 5,214 of record JALSHX010000262.1, read on the forward strand.
TGGAAGCACATCCACCACTATTAGGGATTGAACCCTGATCTTCTCCGCTCCCCAGTGTCCCGGCATCTTCTTTCCCTTCCAGACCCTTCCGGGGTCAGTTCTGTTTCCGATAGCACCCACAGCCCTGTGGTATCTGTGTCCATGGGATTTGGGAAACCCTCCAAAATCCCACCTCTTCATCGCGCCTGCAAATCCCCTTCCTTTGGAAATTCCGACAACATCAACGAGATCTCCGGGCGAAAGTATTTCGGAAAGATTAAGCTTTTGACCCTCCCTATACTCCGAAGAATTCTCAACCCGGAACTCCTTTAGCACTCTGAGAGGCTTAACGCCCTTTTTTGAAAAATGACCCAGCTGGGGCTTTGTAAGGTGTTTCTCCTTTGCGGGAAATGCACCCACCTGAACTGCGGAGTATCCGTCCCTCTCGGGATTTTTAACCTGAACCACATAGTTTTCGGGCACTTGAATGACCGTCACCGGTATCGCGGTCCCGTCTCCCGCAAATACCCTCGTCATGCCTTTTTTTACACCGATCAACCCTATTCCCATCCTCCTCAACCTCTCATCTTCACCTCAACATCAACGCCGGCAGGGAGGTTTATCTCCATTAGCGCCTCAATTGTTTGAGGTGTTACCCTTGTAATGTCAAGGATCCTTGAGTGTTCCCTTATTTCAAAGTGCTCCCTTGACTGTTCAAATTTGTGGGGTGAACGAAGAACGCACCACTTCCTGATTCTCGTTGGCATGGGTATAGGTCCTTTCACAACGCCTCCGGTTCTCTTAACAGTCTCTATGATCTTCTTAACCGATTCGTCAAGAAGCTTGTGGTCGTAAGCTTTGAGCCTTATCCTGATTCTGTCCTGATCCATAACCTATCTCACTCCTACTCCAGTATTTTGGTGACTACTCCTGCTCCTACGGTCCTGCCTCCTTCCCTGATGGCAAACCTGAGCCCCTCCTCCATGGCTACGGGAGCTATGAGCTCAACCTCTATCTCTACATTGTCCCCGGGCATGACCATCTCTACTCCCTCAGGGAGCTTGACTACTGTCCCTGTTACATCGGCTGTCCTGAAGTAAAACTGCGGCCTGTAGTTGATGAAAAAGGGTGTGTGCCTGCCTCCTTCCTCCTTGCTGAGTACATATACCTGAGCCCTGAACTTCTTGTGCGGTGTGACCGTCCCGGGCTTGGCTAATACTTGCCCCCTCTCTACATCGTCCTTGCCTACTCCCCTTAAAAGGACTCCTACGTTGTCCCCGGGTAGGGCTTCGTCCAGTATTTTCCTGAACATTTCTATGGAGGTGGCTACTGTCTTGAAAGCTTCCTCCTTTAACCCTACTATCTCTACTTCTTCGCCGGGTTTTAATACGCCCCTCTCTACTCTGCCTGTTACGACTGTGCCACGCCCGGAGATGGTGAATACATCCTCTATGGGCATTAAAAAGGGTTTGTCGGTCTCCCTCTGAGGGGTGGGTATGTTCTCGTCTAATGCTTGTAATAGCTCCTTGATGCTCTCTACCCACTTGCCTGCTTGACCTTTGTCTATTTCCTCTAATGCCCCGAGGGCTGAGCCCTTTATGACGGGTACTTCGTCCCCGGGATACTCATACTTGCTTAAGAGCTCCCTTACCTCTAATTCTACGAGCTCAAGTAGTTCTTCGTCATCTACCATGTCGCACTTGTTGAGATATACGACTATGTACGGGACGTTGACTTGCTTTGCTAAGAGTACATGCTCCCTTGTCTGCGGCATGGGACCATCCGCCGCTGATACTACGAGTATTGCCCCGTCCATCTGCGCTGCCCCGGTTATCATGTTCTTGATATAGTCCGCATGCCCGGGACAGTCTACATGGGCATAATGCCTCTTTGGCGTCTCATACTCTACATGGGTGATGTTGATGGTTATCCCCCTTTCCTTCTCCTCAGGCGCCTTGTCTATTTCCTCATACTTGTAACACTCAGACTTTCCCCCTTCTATGTGCCCGGCTGCTAAGGCACAGGTTATGGCTGATGTGAGCGTGCTCTTTCCATGATCTACATGCCCTATGGTGCCTACGTTGACATGCTCCTTGGTCCTCTCAAACTTCTCCTTGGCCATTTATTCCAACCTCCTTCAGGCACTTTTACCTACCGCGCGCTCTCCTATAATCTTTTCAGCGATGTGCTGAGGAACCTCTTCGTAATGGGAAAACTTCATTATAAATGTTCCGCGACCTTGAGTCAAGCTCCTCAGAGTGGTCGCATAACCGAACATTTCCGCAAGAGGCACGAATGCCCTTACAACGGTTATAACACCCTTATTCTCCATCCCCATTATCTTCCCTCTCCTTGAGTTAAGGTCACCTATCACATCTCCCACATAATCTTCCGGGGTTTCAACCTCAACCTCCATTATGGGTTCAAGAAGGACCGGGTCAGCCTTCTTAGCCGCCTCCTTGAAAGCCATAGAACCCGCTATCTGGAAGGCGATCTCCGAAGAGTCAACCTCGTGGAAAGACCCGTCAAAGAGTCTGACCTTGACATCCACCACCGGATAACCGGCGAGGATTCCACCCTCCATTGCCTCTTTTATTCCTTTTTCAACAGCGGGTATAAACTCCTTGGGAATGACTCCGCCGACTATTGCATTTTCAAAGATAAAACCTTCTCCCCTCTCAAGGGGTTCCACTTCAATAACCGCATGACCGTACTGACCCCTTCCCCCCGTCTGCCTAATGAACTTACCCTCGCCCTGTGCCTTCTTTCTGATCGTTTCCTTATAAGCCACCTGCGGTTGGCCCACGTTGACCTCAATGTTGTATTCCCTTTTCATCCTGTCAACCATAATCTCAAGGTGGAGCTCTCCCATTCCGTGGATAAGGGTCTGTCCAGTTTCCTGGTCAGCGGTTGCCTTGAATGTTGGGTCCTCCTTCATAAACTTGTTGAGAACCTGTGAAAGCTTCTCCTGATCCTTTTTGGTCTTGGGTTCAATTGCCATGGAGATCACGGGGTCAGGAAACTCAAGTTTTTCAAGGATTATCGGATGCTTTTCGTCCGAAAGCGTATCTCCCGTAGCGGCGTCAAGACCCACAACCGCACAGATCTCACCCGCCGATATGTCGGTTATCTCTTCCCTTGAGTTTGCGTGCATTAAGAGTAGCCTTCCCACCCTCTGCTTTTCACCCCTCGTAACATTCAGCACATAGGAACCCGCCTTTAGCTGACCTGAAAAAACCCTTATGTAGGTGAGCTGTCCCGCATAAGGGTCGGACATGACCTTGAAGGCGTATGCGCAGAAGGGCTCATTATCAAGGGGCTTCCTCTCCTCAACCTCCCCCGTCTCGGGATTTGTTCCCTGAATCGGAGGAAGGTCAACGGGAGACGGAAGGAAATCTATTACAGCATCAAGAAGCGGCTGAACGCCCTTGTTTTTAAAGGCGGAACCGCACAGTACGGGAGCGAGTTTCCTCTCAATGGTTGCATTTCTCAGAGCGTTTCTGAGTTCGTCGGTCGTTATTTCCTGACCTTCAAGGTACTTTTCCATGAGTGCGTCATCCGTCTCAACTATGGTTTCCACCATCTTCTCACGCCACTCGCTTGCCTTCTCCTGGAGGTCAGGTGGAATGTCCCTGATTTCGTACTTGGCTCCGAGGGTTTCCTCAAGCCAGATGATAGCTTTCATCTCAAGCAGGTCAACAACCCCCTCAAAT
>JALSHX010000263.1 GCA_026982025.1 Aquificaceae bacterium
GGCAACGAGCCTGAAGTTCTCCGCAGTTCTTGTAAGCTCCCTTATAAGAATGTCCGTATCAGCAACGCCTTCAGACTCTCTAACAGTCCCGCCCGCCTCAAGGATCCCGCTTTCTGGAGTGCCGGGTTTGATCGCAAGATACTTGTCCCCCATCAGACCCAGAGTTCCTATGGTCGCCGTTGCGTTTTTGAATATCCTTACCCTTCTGTCAAGGGAGAAAATGACCTTTACCCTTGAGTCCTCAAGAATTATGTCCTCCACCCTTCCTGCCCTTATTCCCGAAACCCTTACTTCCGCTCCCTTTGAAAGCCCCCCCACATCATCAAAGTAAACAGTGTATATATTCTTCGCGGGCTTGAAGAAAGGTATCTCACCGAAGGTAATGATGAGAAATCCAAAAGCCAGTGATGTTACTATGACAAACAGTCCGAGCTTGATCTCCCTCGTTATGTTCATTGCTCAATTAGTATAAATAAACTCAAGCACTTCCCTGAGTCCATCGGAAGCCTTTTTCCTGACAGACAGGTCCGCATATGAAGTTAAGTCGGTCTCTTGGGGATTTACTTCAACGAGCTTGGCTCCTGATGAGCGGGCAAGGATAGGTAGCTGTGCCGCCGGATATACGGTTGCAGAAGTTCCCACAACGACAAAGATATCCGCGGACCGGGATAGATCCATTGAAAGGTTGAGGGCGTCTTCGGGGAGGGATTCTCCGAACCAGACAACCCCGGGTCTCATGAGTGCACCGCACCTTTCACAGCTCGGAGGAATCTCGGGAAGAGGAGCACGATAATCCGTTTTTTGATGACTGCAGGACGTACACCTGAGGGTCCATATATTTCCGTGAAGCTCTATCACCTTCTTTGATCCCGCCCTCTGGTGGAGTCCGTCCACATTCTGGGTAATTAGATAAAAATCATCAAATTCCTGCTCCATCCGGGCTATTATCCTGTGACCCTCGTTTGGCTCCGCCTTTGCGATTATCTGCCTTCTCCAGTCGTACCACTTCCAGACCGTGACGGGATCCCTCTCAAAAGCAGAAGGAGTTGCCAGATCTTGGGGTCTGAACTTGTTCCAAAGACCGTCCTTGCCCCTGAAGGTGGGGATACCGCTCTCCGCAGATATTCCCGCACCTGTCAAAACGACGATCCTCATCAATCCTATTTTATTAGCTTGACATTGATCTCACAAAAAGGTAGATTGATGGAAATGCCATTTAAGGAGTTTTGCTATGAACCACTCGGTTGAAAAGAACATGGTAGTGTCCTTCCACTACACCCTCAAGGACACCGAGACGGGAAAGGTTATTGAATCCAGCAAGGAGGGTGGACAGCCGGTCGTCTTCATGGTAGGTGCGGGAGAGATTATTCCCGGGCTGGAGAGAAGAATGATGGGAATGAAAACGGGAGAAACGAAGTCCATTGAAGTACCCCCCGAAGAGGCTTACGGACCCAGAAACCCCGAGCTTATTCAAAAGGCTCCCCGTGAGTACTTCCAGAACATACCCCTTCAGGAGGGTCTTCCCCTTCAGGCTCAAACACCTGAAGGCAGAACGATCAGTATGACCGTTCTTGAATTTGACGACGAAACGGTCACCGTTGACCTCAACCATCCCCTTGCGGGAAAAACTCTAACCTTTGATGTTGAAATCGTAAGCATAAGGGAAGCAACTCCCGACGAGATCCTTCACAGACACGCCCACGGAGAGGGCTCCCATCACTGAAGGCGTGACCTCACCTGATTAAAGAGGAAGGACGCCATAAACATTAAAAGGAGGGCAAAAACCACAACACCGCCGGGCTGAAAGCCCGTGCGTTCTGTTATTATCACTCCCGCAGAGGTGCATATTAGTGAAACAGCCGATGACAGTAGGACCGCCCTTCCGAAGCCCGAAACGAGAAAAAGGGAAGTCATCGCAGGTATAACGAATAGCGCGGAAGCAAGAAGAACACCCACAACTTTAACTGCCAGAACTATGGAAAGGGACGAAAGGATGAGGAGGGAATAAGCGACCATATCAACACGGATTCCGTAGGAAACTGCAAGGTCCTCGTTAAAGCAAAGGAGGGTGAGGTGATTTCTCAAACGGAGGATAAACAGTAGAGTGAGGAGCAGGAGGAAGATTGACAGAATGAGGTCATACCACGAAACTTTGAAGGGTTCACCAAGAATAGCCTCCGAGAGGTGAGCCTCCGAGTGTGAATGATCCCCGAGCACTAAAATTCCGAGGGCGACCCCGGAGGTGAATAAAACCGCTATTACCGCATCTCCTGAAACCTTCCCCCTGCTTGACAGAGTGTAAATCAGGATTCCCATAAGAAGGGTATAGATCAAGGTTGTCGGAAGGGGAGAAAGTCCCATAAGATAGGCAATAGCCACGCCCCCAAGGGCGGAGTGGGAAAGACCGGCTCCGAGAAGGGACAATCTTTTTAAAACAAGCGGAACTCCGAGAATTGAAGAAGTTAGGGAAACTATGATAAGGTTGAGGACCGCTACCTCGCTCACTCCACTGTAACCCCCATACCGAAAACCCTCTTCACCGCTTCCCCCGCCTTCGTCGGAGAGCCTTCAAACTCTACTTTTCTGCACAGAACCATTACCCTATCAGCATTGGTAAGGATAAAATTAATGTCGTGGGATACCATAAGAACAGCTGTTCCCTGTCTTGAAAGCTCTTTGAGAAAAACGAGGATATGCTTGCGGAAGTGAACGTCAAGCTCTGCGGTGGGCTCATCCAGCAGGAGCACCGATGGTTTAATGGATAGTGCCATCCCTATCAAGACTATCTTCTTCTGCCCTCCCGAGAGGTCAACGAATCTTTTGTCCCAGATTGTGTGAAGGTGAAGCTGGGCAAGTACATCGTAAGAAGCCCTGCCTCCGACAGCGGTAATCAGCTCCTTCACGGTTGCGGGGAAGTGCTCTTCAACGAAGATCTGCTGAGGCACATAGCCAACCTTCCCCCTGATTTCAACATGACCCTTCAGAGGTTTTATTATTCCGCCCAGAATCTTCAGAAGGGTCGTCTTACCGCTACCGTTGGGTCCCACGACTCCGTAAAGTTCACCCCGGCTCAGGGAAAGGGAAACATCTTCAATCACAGGATCTCCGCCTGAGTAGGTGTGGGTAAGCTTCTCTGCCCGCAGAACCTTTTCCATTTAGTAAAATCCTTTTAAATTTTACTTCATGAGGGAACCTCTTACCCTACTGTTTCTAATAATCGCTTACAACCTCTTTCTCTGGTTCATAACAGAGTACAGAATCTCACCGGTTCCCTTTTTCCCCGCCGACATGTATCAGGTTGTGCTGGTGCTTTCATACAACTCCGTTCTTTACCTGAGCTGGCTATTCGGAGAGAGGTACAAAACGGTCCAGTGGATGGGCTACCTTTTTTTCTTTCAGATAGTTGCACTGAGCGTTTACTTCTCCGACCTTGAAATAATCGTGAGAAACCTTCCCCCGGTGCTTCTAACCTTTATTCTGGTAGTTCTTTTTGAATCGCCAACAGAGAAGGAGATCAAGTCAATTGAGAAGGAAAGGGAAGCCCTACTGACGGAAATAGACAGGGTCAGGAGAGAAAGGGAATCAATTGAAATTCACCTTAAAGAGCTTGAAAGGGAGCTTAAGGAGGTAGAAGGTAGAAAGGAGGAGAGTCAGGAGAACCTTGAGGAGAAGATCCGCACCCTCCAGAAAGAGATTAAAGATTACAGAGAAAAGGAGCATAGGCTTGTTGAAACCAACAGGAGGCTCTTCCAGCTCCTTGACATGCTCAGGAACGAACCCGAAACGGGAGGAAAGGAGGAGCTTAAAAACCTCAGGAGGGAAAGGAAAAGGCTCATAAGGGAGCTTATTCAACTTCAAGAGCTGACCGACATATATTCGGAGGAAAACCAGAAGCTCAAGGAGCAGGCTGAAAAGCTAAAGGACGAACTGGAGAAGCTCAGGAGAAAAATGGGAGAGCTTGAAATCCAGCTTGAGAACGCCAAGAGGGAAACAGGTCCCCTGCAGGAAATATACCGGGAGGTTCTCTCCGCCATACCGGGTGTTGAATTTGCTCCGAGAGCGGTTGAAGAATTCTCAAAACTGCCTGAGCGTAAAAAGAAAGCATCTTTGAGAGAGCTCTTTGTCTTCAGCCAGAGAAGGGAAAGTAAAAAGCTTGAATCGGTCACCACCCTATCGGGTGTTTTTAAACTGAGATTTTCAGGGGGGAGACTTTACCTGAAGAAAAACGGGAAAAGCTGGACCGTAATTGGTATACTTCCCTCTGAAAGGGATAAGGACAAAGAACGATACATTAGAGAGGTGCTGAGCAAAATATGAACGATGAACGCCTGATGATATTCATTGACGGTTCCAATATATTCCACGGACTCAGGTACCTCAACATTCGTATTGATTACTCAAGGCTCGTTGACTTTTTGAGGGAAAACCGCAGGGTTGTTAGGACTTATTACTACACTGCTGTCCCGCAGGACAGAGATGTCAGGAAAGGAACGCCGGAATGGGAAAGCCTTGTAAGACAGAAGAGGTTTCTTGATGAACTTTCCCTTTCGGGCATTAAAGTTAAGCTTGCAAGGCTCAGGAAACTCCCTTCGGGAGAGTTTATTGAGAAGGAAGTGGACATTATGCTCGCAACGGACATGCTCTCCCTCGCCTTTCAGAACGCTTACGATACCGCTATTCTCGTCAGCGGTGATAGTGATTTCATCTACACCGTTGAGGAGATTCAGAGGATAGGAAAGAGGGTGGAAAACGCCACCTTTAAGAAAACCAGCTCCTACCAGCTTAGGAAAACCTGCGACAGGTTTCTACTTCTTGACGAGTTCCTGGACAGATTCACCCACGACGAAACCCCCGCCATACTTGAAGATATGGGATTCTGGTCCAAGATCAAAAGTCTCTGGAAGAGATGAAGGTTCTTCTTGCAACATCCAATCCCGGAAAGGTTGAGGAAATCAGGAGAATTCTTGCTCCGCTCGGATGGGAGATAGTTTTACCTCCGGGAAAAGTCAAGGTGGAGGAAGAGGGCACTTCTTACCTTGAAAACGCCCTTCTCAAGGCTGAAGCTTACTTTAACGAGTTCGGAATTCCAGCTTTGGCTGACGACTCGGGTCTTGAGGTTGAAGCTCTCGGTGGATATCCCGGAATATACTCCGGCAGGTTCTGGTCAGTTGAGTTCGGTGGTCTTGAAGAATCAGATTCGTCTCGGGACCTTAAGAACATTAAAAAACTCCTGCGTCTCCTTGAAGGGAAAAAAGACCGCAGGGCCAAGTTCGTTGCCGTGGTGGTGCTTTACATGGGTAGCGGTTTTCTTTCAGCAAAGGGCGTATGCGAGGGAAGGATCCTCACTTCACCCAGAGGCGAGGGAGGGTTTGGCTATGACCCCGTATTTCAGCCCAAGGGGAAAAATAGGAGTTTTGCAGAGCTGAATCCCCGGGAAAAAGACTCCATCTCACACAGGGGCAGGGCTCTACGAAATCTGGTCCACCTCATCAGAGATATTCAACTCTGTTCTTCCCCCTCTCCTTAGCAAGGTACATAGCCCTGTCAAGACGGTTAAAGAGGGTGCCAAAATCATCCGTATTCTTCAGAACGGTAACTCCCACACTCACCGTGACACTTCCGAACCGGAACTGCTCCCTCTCAACGGCTTTCCTTATCCTTTCTCCTGCCTTTATCGCCCTTTGAACATCTGTTTCGGGCAGAATAACCAGAAACTCTTCTCCCCCGTATCTTCCCACCGAATCGGTCCTCCTCAAATTCTGACGAATGGTCCGCGCTACCCTTTTAAGAACTTCGTCTCCTATTTGATGGCCGTAAGTGTCGTTAACCTCCTTGAAGTCGTCAATGTCAATAAGCATGAGGGAAACGCTATTTCCGTATCTTTTAGACCTCTCGGCTTCCTTTGAAAGAACCTCCTCTATCTTCCTCCTGTTGTAAACTCCCGTCAGGGAGTCAACCTCTGCGAGGAATTTAAACTCCCTTATAAGGTCGGTAACATAGCTATCAAGGTAAAACTCAATAAATATGTCTTCGTCAACCTTTCCGGAAACGAGAATGTGAGGATCCTCTCCGTGATCGTGGTATGCAAAGGGTTCTTTTCCTTCTCTAAGCTTTCTCAGGGGACACATCTCCTCTCCATAAACTTCCCAGCAGGGCCTGTCAATGTTGTGTGTTATCTCGTAACAGTGGATATGGCCGTTTTGGGGCATAAACTTTTCCCGTGCCCTCCTGTTGAGGATGATAACCTCCCCTTCCCCGTTAAAAGCTATTGCAGGAAAGGGTAGAGCGTCTATGTACTGAACAAGTCCTTCTCTCCTCAGCTTTTCAGAAAGCTTCATTCCTCCCCTCCGTTTTTTTAAAAGTTTAAAAACCATTTTAACATTTTGTATAAGAATTCCTTATAATTGCTATAACCCTTTCAGGTAAAATAAAAGGACTATGAATGATAAACCCAAAGAACCTCGCTACGATTATGATGACGAAATAGATCTTTACGAGCTGTGGCTAAAAATAACAAAAAGGTGGAAGCTGATACTCATAGTGGTCCTTATCGTCACCTTATCAGCCCTCATCATTTCCCTGAACATGAAACCTGTGTACAAGGGAACTTTCGTCATAAGAACCCCCGTGGTAACGCCCAAGGAGGTGAAAAAGCACATAGAGAAACTTGAAGTTCTTAAGGGCGAACAGAGGGTTGAGGAGCTCGCTGATATCCTTAAGGTCCCCGTTTCCCTTATTGAGAATACTGTAAAGATTTCTACCCGGGAAATTCGCGGAGTTCAGGTGGTTCTTGAGGTTGACCTTGAGGTTTACGACCCCAAAATTATCCCTCCAATGGCAAGCGCCATAGTGTCTTACCTAAATTCAGAGCCGTACATAAAAGAGAGATTAGAAAAAGAGAGGGAACTTGTTTTAAATAAAATACGGGAAACCCGTTCCACAATAAAGACGCTCATTCAGGCAAAGAAAACGATAAATAGATTCATCAAGCAGGGAAAGGAACTTTACTTCAATCCCACTGAAATTGACGAGATTATAAAAAAGTACAAAGACGAGGAAATATCCTTAAAATACAAGCTGTCTCTCCTGAAGGGTATTGAGATTTCCGTTGACCCGGTGGTCCCAAAGGAACCGTACAAACCAAAGGTGAAGTTAATCACCACGGTTGCCTTCTTATCCTCCCTCTTTCTGGGGATCTTTCTTGCCCTGTGCTCCGAATGGCTTTCCGAATCAAGAAGGCGCTATGAAAATCGGGGCGAGCGGACTTGAACCGCCGACCTCTGGCTCCCGAAGCCAGCGCTCTACCACCTGAGCTACGCCCCGTGGGGAAAATTATTATATAGCTTCAAAGGTGAACTCCCCTTCACGGAAATCAATCCTCACGTTCACACCTTCCTTAAATTCGCCCCTTATTATCCTGTCCGCCAGAGGGTTTTCAACATACTTTTGAAGGGTTCTCTTGAGGGGTCTTGCACCGTAGGCGGGGTCGTAGCCTCTTGCAACGAGTTCTCTTTTAGCCTCCTCCGTAAGCTCTATCCTTATACCCCTTTCCGAAAGCCTCCGATTCACTCCATCAACAAGAAGGTCAATAATTTGCGAAAGCTCATTCATGGTAAGGGGTTTGAAGACGATAACCTCGTCAACACGGTTGAGGAATTCGGGTCTGAAGAAGTGCCTGAGCTCCTCAAGAACCTTCTCCTTTCCCTTTTCAAACTCTTTATCAATCATCTCTTCATTTGCATCCACAGGAATGTTCAGAAGATATTGAGAACCAATATTTGATGTCATAATTATCACGGTGTTCCTAAAGTCCACGGTTCTTCCCTGCGAATCGGTAAGCCTTCCGTCATCAAGAACCTGAAGGAAGAGGTCAAAGACCCTCGGGTGAGCCTTCTCTATCTCATCAAGTAGAATGACCGAGTATGGCTTTCTGCGAACAGCCTCCGTGAGCTTTCCTCCCTCCTCATAGCCCACATATCCGGGAGGTGCTCCTATCAGCTTGGCGACGGAATGCTCTTCTTTGAACTCGGACATGTCAAGACGAATCATTGCATCCTCATCACCGAACAGTAGCTCCGCCAGAGCTTTTGAAAGCTCGGTCTTTCCCACTCCCGTCGGTCCGAGAAAGAGGAAGCTCGCGATGGGTCTCTTTGGATCCTTCAATCCCGCCCTTGCCCTTCTCACCGCCTCGGAAACCGCTTTCACAGCATGCTCCTGATTCACAACCCTTCTGTGAAGCTCATCCTCAAGCCTCAGGAGCTTCTCCGTTTCTTCCTCTTTCAGCCTCGTAACGGGAATGCCCGTCCACTCGGAAACAACCTGAGCAACATCCTCCCATCCCACCACGAGCTCTTTGGACCTCTGGGTCTCAAGGGCTTTAAGTTCTTTTTCAAGGTTCACCTTCTCAATCTTGAGCTGAGCTTCTCTTTCGTAATCTCCCTCTTCAGAAACCTTTAATATCTCTTTGTCAAGATTTTCAATTCTGTTCTTTAATCCTTTTATCTTGAACTCAAGACCGCCTTCCTTTTCCAGAATTTTTTCCCTCTCCTTTTCAAGCTTTACCTTTTCACCCTTGAGTTTAGCCTCCTTCTCGTAATCCCCCTCAATGTTTGCCTTCATAATCTCCTCTTCAAGGGATCTGATCCTCCTGTCGTACTCCTGAACCTGAGGAGGTGCGGAAATAACCGAGAGTTTTTTCCTCGCAGAAGCCTGGTCAAGGGCATCAATTGCCTTGTCGGGAAGCTTTCTGAAAGTAACATACCTTCTGGTAAACCTGACAGCC
>JALSHX010000264.1 GCA_026982025.1 Aquificaceae bacterium
CACATTCTTATATCCTTATTTTTTTTATTCTTATCTTCTGATCACCACCGAACCTTCCGAGACAACCCTTCCCTTCAAAATCCGCCCCGTGTTAAGGGATTTTACGCGTATCACCTCACCGTAAAAACCTCTCTCAAGAGCCTCTCCGGGAAAAGAAAGCTCAAGATTACCCCTTCTGAAGATGACTGTTATCCTGTCACCCCTTTTTATGAGGGGCACCCTCTCAAGAAGACCTCCGGTCAGAACTGTACCCCGGACCACATCTTTTTTGAGAACGAAGTTGATAACCTCCTCATCACTCCCGAAAAGGGAAGGGGGACATCTTTCTCTGAACTCCTCTTTGTGCTCAAGGTACCACGGAAAGATCCTCTCACCCTTACTGACACTCCTTCCGAATACAGCAACCCTGCACCTCCACAGAAGATCCACCTTTGCTCCGAAAACCCTCATCCACCTGTCCGTCTCCACCCTCACGGTAGCCCTTCCGGTGGGCTTTCCTTCAGAAATTCCCAGATTAACCTCCAATCTTTCAATTCTTCCGAAAGACAAACTTTTGCTGATGTAAACCTTCACCCTCCTTATCCTGACCCTATCGCCGTATTTGCTTTTTATTTCCTTTTTAATTGTTTCGGAAAGGAAGCGGGCGTTAATAACGCCCGCTTGGGTGATACTTATTAAAATCAGTAAAAAACTAACGGCGGAGGTTAGCCGCCTGAGAAAGCATTTCGTCCGCAGCGGTGATGCCCCTCGTATTGAATTCATAGGCTCTCTGGGCTATGATCAAGTTTACCATCTCCTCCACTATATTCACATTTGAGGACTCAAGGAAGCCCTGAAGGAGGGTGCCTATTCCCTGATTCCCCGGATTGTCTATTAGGGGATCTCCCGAGGCGTCGGTCTGAATGTAAAGGTTATTTCCCAACCTCCTGAGTCCCGCAGGGTTGACGAATTTAGCGAGCTCAATTCTCCCGACCTCCTCAACGGTGGTCGCTCCCTGCCTGAGGACCGTAACGGTTCCGTCCGCTCCTATTCCGATGCTTATGGCGTCGGGAGGAATGGAAATTTCGGGATCAATGGGATAGCCCTCGCTGTTGACTATCCTCCCGTCCCTGTCAAGTCTGAATTGGCCGTTTCTGGTGTAGGCTATCGTCCCGTCGGGCATTATCACCTTGAAGAATCCGTCTCCCTGAATGGCAAGGTCAAGCTGATTACCGGTCTGGAACAGGTTTCCCTGAGTGAAAATGCCGTAAGTGTCAGAGACATAGGTTCCCAAACCTATCTGAAAGCCGGAGGGGGATCTGGTTATGGGAGAGGTGGGAGAACCGGGCTCCCTGACAGTCTGGTAGATAAGGTCCTGAAAAGTTGCCCTCATTTTCTTGAAACCTACAGTGTTGACATTTGCCATGTTGTTTGAGATTATGTCAAGGTTCGTTTGCTGGGCGGTCATACCAGAGGCAGAGGTCCAGAGAGATCTAAACATTTCCCTTCCTCCAAAAGGTTGTCATTGCCTTCATTCAATATCGGCATAAGTGCCCAAAGTTTATAATTGAGGAAATGGAGAGCGTCCGCTGGCTCCTGAAACAGATGGCACCTCACTTTCCTTTGATACTTATTTCCCTTTTAGGTTCTCTCCTCCAGTCTGCGGGGGCTTCCGCAATAACCCTCATGGTCAAGAGGGTGGTTGATGATGTTTTCATAATCAGGGATTACGAAAGCCTCGTTAAGACGGTTCTGCTCATCTTCGGTGCAGCGGTTCTAATGCAGACGGGTTTTTTTGTGGGCAAGTACTTTATCGTTCTCGCTTCCGAAAAGACTCTTTTAAAAATAAGGGAAGGCATTTTCACAAAGCTCCTCAAAGTTCCGTACTCCTTTTTCGTCAGGCACCCTTCCGGGGACATTATAAGCAGGGTGGTCAGCGATGTTGACAAGGTCAAGCAGATACTTACCGAAAATCTCCCCAACCTCCTCATAAACACCGTGGTATTTCTTGGACTTCTGGGAGTTCTCTTTTACAGGGACTATCTCCTCACGATCCTCATGATCCTTGCTCTTCCCGTTATGGGCTTAATGGTCAGGTACTTCGGAAGGAAGAAGGGAAAGCACACAAGGAGAACGCAGGAAGGAATGGGCAACCTCACTCAGGTTCTCTCCCAGACCCTCGGAGGGGTTGAAAACATAAAGGTCTTTTCTGCGGAAAACAGGGTTATAAGGTCATTCAGGGAATTCAACAGGAGGATATTCAGGGCTTCGGTCAAATCGGAATTCTACATTACCGCAAACACAGCTTTGAATTACACCTTCGGGTACTTTGTTGTCTCACTCGTTTTTTTCTACGGGGGCTACAGGATCACGGCGGGTGACATGACCCCCGGAGATTTCATCTCATACTTAACCGCCCTCTTCCTGATACAGCCTCCAATTCTTGCGGTGCAGAAGTCCCTCATGGCAATTAGGGGAAACATTCCAATCCTTTCAAGGATAAGAAGCCTCCTTTCCCTTGAAGAGGAGGTTCAGGGAACGGTTCCCTTTTCGGGATTAAGCTCATCAATAATCTTTAAGAAGGCTGGGGTGAAAATAGACGACAGGCAAATTCTCACCGACATAGACCTTGAGATAAAGAAGGGTGAGAAGATCGGGATAGTGGGGCATACGGGTTCGGGGAAAAGCACGCTGGTTAAGATTATCCCGAGACTTATTGATTACACAGGAAGCGTCCTTCTGGACGGCGTTGAGCTGAAGGATTACGAAATTTCCTCTCTGAGATCGGGAATAGGGCTTTCAACTCAGGAAAACTTTCTCATTAATGCCACCATCAAGGAAAACGTGCTCATTGCCAGACCTACCGCCTCGGACAGGGAGATAACAAAAGCCCTTGAACTTGCCTGCTGTGATTTTGTGTGGGAACTTGAGGACGGAATTGAGACGATCGTGGGTGAGAGGGGTTATGCCCTATCCGGGGGAGAGAGGCAGAGGCTCGCTCTTGCGAGGGTTTTTCTGAAGAATCCTCAGATAATCATCCTTGACGAGCCCACATCCGCACTTGACCTCAATACGGAAAAGAGGGTCATAAGAAACCTTTACGAATACTTTTCGGAAAGAACGATCCTTTTCGTTGCTCACAGAATATCCAACATCATGGACTGCGACAGAATCATAGTAATGAAGGATGGAAGAATAGTTGAGGAGGGAACTTTCTACACTCTCATAGAAAGAAGGGGTGAGTTTTACAGAATTTTTCAGGAAGGGGGGGTGATATAATTCTGAAGGTGCTCCATCATGGGCAATCTATTTATACTCTCCGCACCCTCGGGAACCGGAAAGAGCACCGTTGCATCAAAGCTTCTTGAGAGGCTTGAAGGATTAAGGAGAGTTATAACCGCAACTACTCGGGAGCCCAGACCCGGTGAAAGGGACGGGGTTGACTACTACTTCATGAAAAAGGATGACTTTGAGAGGGGAATAAGAGGAGGATACTTCCTTGAGTGGGCGGAGGTTTACGGAAATTACTACGGAACTCCGAGAGAACAGGTGGATAAGAACATCAAAGAAGGTTACGACTCACTGCTGGTAATTGATGTTCAGGGAGCCTTTAAAGTCAAGGAGATAATGCCCCGGTCCGTCGGAATATTTCTCCTCCCTCCTTCAATGGAAGAACTAAAAAGGAGGATGAAAAGGAGGGGCTACAGCGATAAAAACACGAGTCTTCGCCTTGAGACGGCAAAAAAGGAAATACCATGCGCACCAAACTTTGATTACATCGTGGTCAACGACTTTATAGACCATGCGGTTGACCAGATACGGAGTATAATTATTTCTTTAAGGTGCAAAAAGGAAAATGCACTTGAGGACCTGAGAATTTCCTCCGCAGTTTCAAAAGACATTCTTGAACTAATGGAAGGAGGTGGCTGTTATGGCAAGAAGACCTAACATAGAAGGAGCACTTTCCAAAACCTCTTCAAGGTATGAGCTCGTCCACGCGGCGGTCAAAAGAACCCTCCAGCTACTGCAGGAAGGAGATGACTTCTTCATAAGGGGGGAGAGAGAACTTATTAAAAAAACCTTTCAGGCAATTGAAGACATTGCAGGAAACAGGGTCAAGATAATAAGGGGTGAGGAAGAGGTCTGATGAAATACCTCCCGGGATACACCCTTGAAGAGTTCAGAAAGGACCTTGAGAATTCAGGTTTTGAACCCTACAGGGCTGATCAGGTCTTTAACTGGCTTTACAAAAGGGGAGAAGAGGACTTCGGGGCAATGACGAACCTTCCCAAGGGGCTCAGGCAACTTCTTGCATCCCGCTACACCGCCTCAAGCCTTAGCCTTATAGAGAGCATCAAAGCACCCGATTCGGAGAAGTTCTTATTCAGGACGCGAGACGGACAAACAGTTGAAACGGTTCTCATAAAGGAGAGGGACCACAATACCCTGTGCGTTTCCTCCCAGATCGGGTGTGCGGTCGGGTGCAGGTTCTGTGCAACCGCCATTGACGGTCTTGTAAGAAACTTAAAAACCGAGGAGATCGTTGATCAGTACCTTAAGGTTCGTAAAATCACCTCCGAAGACATCAGGAATGTAGTTTTCATGGGAATGGGGGAACCCCTTGCAAACATAAAAAATGTTAGAAAGGCTGTGGAGATCCTCATCTCCCGGTGGGGGCTGGACCTTTCAAAAAGAAGGGTAACCATATCAACGAGCGGATTGGTGAGCGGAATAAGAAAAATGGCGGAAGATCCCCTGCTCAGGGAGGTAAACCTTGCGGTTTCAATTAACTCACCCTTTGAGGAGGAAAGGTCACGGCTGATGCCCCTGATGAGGGAAGGATCTCTGGAAGAACTTATGGAGGAGCTAAAATCCTTCCCCCTTAAGCCTTACAGGAAAATAACCCTTGAGTATGTTCTATTAAGCGGGTTAAACGACACTCAAGACCACGCAAAGGCTCTTGCAAGCCTAATAGGAACTTCTAAAAAGAGGTTCAAGGTTAACCTAATTCCTTACAATCCGGTTCCCGACCTTCCTTTTGCAAGACCCTCTATTAAGAAAATTCTGGAATTCCAGAGGACTCTCTGGGACAGGGGAATTTCAACCTTCGTTAGGTTCAGCAAGGGAATTCAAACATTCGGAGCCTGCGGACAGCTGAGAGCGTCCCGCTCTTATGCTAAAATCTCAAATCAATGAAAAGGATTCCCCGATGGCTCGTAGAATTAGTGGTTATAGTTGTCGCGGTTTTGCTTATCAGAGCTACCCTCGTTCAAGCCTTTAACATACCATCAGCATCCATGCAACCCACGCTCCTGATCGGTGATTTCATTCTTGTAAACAAACTCGTCTATAAAATCTCGGAGCCCAGAAGGGGAGATGTTGTTGTTTTTAAGTATCCCATTAATCCATCCCTTGATTACATCAAAAGGATTATAGGTGTGCCGGGCGACAGAATTAAATTTGAGGAGTACTTTGACCAAAAGGCGGAAATAAGGCTTTACAGGGTTACGGTTAATGGTAAAGCTCTCCCCCTCAGGTACCGAAAGCTGACATCCGACGAGGGAAGGTTTTACCATGAATTTGAGGAAAGGATAGAGAGAAACGGTGATGTAATTAGCCACAAGATATGGTTCAGAAACAGCAAGTATATGGCGGGGGGTACCTACATTTCCGAAAACAACCTCGAGGCGCAGGTCTGCAAAAGGTGGGAAGACTACCGATACTCCGCGGGCGGTCTTGTGGTGGCTTTTAACGAGGGCGGTTTAACCGTTCTTAAAAAGTGCGTGGAGTTCGTTGTCCCGGATGGTTACTACTTTGTCATGGGAGATAACAGGGACAACAGTGAAGACAGCAGGTTCTGGGGATTTGTTCCCAGAGAGAACATAGTGGGAAAGGCTTTTGTTATTTACTTTTCCGGGCATGTGCCTTCGCTCACTCCTTCGGATGTCAACATATTCACTGGATTTAAACAGCTTTTGATTGCCCTGTTAAACCCGAGGCCCGGGAGAATCGGTACGCCCCTTATTCACTAAAATGGGTTTATAAAAACACCTTCGTTTGATATCTCCCTCAGAACGCTTATGATCGTGGATGGCTTTACGCCCGCCACATGCATAAGTGAATTGACCAGAAGCTCACCCGCAAAGTGGGGGTCAACATAAAGGTCCGTTACATTGGCTCCCTCAACGGTTGCAAACCTCCCGAGGTCCTCAACGAACTTATCAGCAACATTTTTTTCCTCCCTGTTCATAACCACCGATATTGAACGGTTAAGAAGCTCAATGGCTTTTTCCACATCCGAAACGGGAAGAAAGTCCGTTCCGCAGTTCATTCCCGCAAGCTGATTTACCGCCTCTTCAAAATCCTCGTAGGGGAGACCGTATCTGGGCAGAACAAGTTTAACCTTGGGAAGCTCCCTGACCTCGGCAAGAAACCTCTGGAGAATGTTACCCGAAGGCATAAAAATCCTGTGAAAGAGCCTGAGACCTTCGTTGGGATCGGCAGGGTCTTCGCTGAAGAAGGAGCTCAAAAACTCGGGAGTGTAGAGATAGCCCGTGTCCTCCTCATACAGGCAGAACCCCCCTATGGAGGGTGAGAAGTTCACGGGAATAAATCTGAGTCTGTGTCCCGTTGCTATGGTAACAAAATATGAGGGGAAGTCCTCAAAGGTCCTTATTCTTCCAGACCTGAGGCCGGATTCGGAAAGCATCCTCTTGACCGAATAATCCCCGATAATGTGAAGCTTCGTCTTTTGCTCCGTAAGCATGAAGGAGTTGTAAATGCCAGATACATCGCTGGTAAGCAGAACAACCGCATCAAGTTCAGAAAGGCTCAGGAGCACATCCTCAATGAGGTTCCTTATCTGGCTCCACTCGTCAAGGGTCCCCGCGTTAATGAGAAAAGCGACCTTTTTACCTCTACCCCTGAATATTCTTAGATAGGAGTTTTTGAGAACAACGGGAATTGAAGAAAACTTTGAAATCCTGTAAAGGTCCTCCTCTATCTCCTCAACGAGCTTGAACTCCCGAGTTACGAGCTCCTGATCCCCCGCAATAATCTCAACGGGTCTTGCCTTTTCAATGAGAGTGACGACGAAGTCGTGGGTATCCATGAACTTCTGATCCGGTTCTATCTCCGAGTACTCCCTTACGCTTACTTCAACACCCTCCTCCTCAAGAAGGGTTCTCAAAGCTTCAAGATTACACTCTGAGCCGATTACCTTGCCCTCAAAAACCCCTATGGTGCAGGAGCTCCCGTTTGAAACATCAACGAGCCTTGACTCCTTCATGTTTGAAAGCTTTATCAATGTATTGGTGAATCCGAGGGCTGAGGGGTCCTGAAGGGGGTCAAGCTTGTGGAGATAGCTCAGCTTGTTGAGGAGCTCAAGGGGGTTGAAGGGTTTTCTTATGAAGTTAAGCTCGTTGAAACCCATTCCCCTGAGCCGTGTCTCCTCCTCCTCTCGCTCCACGATGAAGAAGGGCAGTGAAGCCCTGTTGCTGTTCCACGAGTCAAGCCACGCCTTGAGGTCCGCGTGGTTAATTATTACTATGTCCACCTCCGTTGACTTGATGAGGTCCGAAAACATGCTGTCCGTCGCGGCTATCAGAAGTTTATGTCCCGTGACATCAAAAATGTCCCCCAAAAGGGGAAAAATTTCCTTCTCTCTGTCAAGGAGCAGAGCCTTGAGCCCCATCACTCTATCTCCTTTTTCTTTGCAGCAACTTCAAGGAGGCTGAGGTTTTCCCTGAGAATGTTGATTGACTGAACGACCATAAAGAATGCATGTTCAATGTTGAGGATCGCTCCCTGGAATGCGAGGTCATCGGTCCTGAGCCTTATTTCACGAAACCTTCTGAAAATCTCGTCAACCTCGGTTCCCATGGTAATTATTTTTGGTAGTGCTTCCCTCATAAGCTTCAGAGCCTCTGACCTTGTATCCACCTGCTACTCCCCGCCCTCTATCGGCTCATTGAGGGCATTTTTAACCGAATTTTCAATATCTATATTATCACCTCTGAAACCTGCCAGAACAAAGAACTCTTCATTGCCCTTTGTCCCCCTCGGAGATGACTTCATCACACCCATAATCACCAAACCCATCTCAATCATATAATCTATTACCTTTTTCAACGCCTTTCTTTTTTTGTTAATGTCTTTAACAATACCTTTTCTGACGTCTTTGGGACTGAGCTCAAACTGAGGCTTTACGAGGACGAGAAGCAATCCGTCCTCTTTAAGAAACTCCAAAAGGGAATGAATAACTTTAGTAACTGAGATAAAGGAAACATCAACGGTGATTAGGTCAACCTTCTCCGGCACATGTTCCCGGGAAACTGACCTTGCATCCAGCTTTTCGTAAAAGATAACTCTCTTATCCTCCCTCAATGACGGGTGGAGCTGTCCTCTGCCCACATCTATCGCATAGACCTTCCCGGCACCGAACTCAAGAAGGCACTGGGTAAATCCTCCCGTTGAAGACCCCACATCAAGACAGACTTTTCCTCTGAGGTCAATGGAAAACCTCCTGATTGCATTCTCAAGCTTGTACCCTCCCCTTGATACATACCTCGGGGGCTCAAGAAGCACAACCTTCTCCCCACCCCGAACCTGATGACCCGGCTTGTCAACCCTTTTCCCGTCAACGATGACGAGCCCCGCCATTATCATTCTCTTTGCCTTTTCACGCGACTCCGAGAGA
>JALSHX010000265.1 GCA_026982025.1 Aquificaceae bacterium
GTTCTCCTTATACTTAGCACTTTTGCAAGGAGGGAGAGCCATGGAAGCAGCAGTATCAATAATATTCAGGTGGCTCCACGTTGTTGCGGGCATCACATGGATAGGGCTCCTTTACTTTTTCAACGCAGTAAACTTCAGGTTTGCAAAGGTTTCAACTCCGGAGGAAAGACCTGCTCACTTCACAAAGTTTATGCCTATAGCCCTTGCCTGGTTCAGGTACGCAGCACTTGTTACCTTCCTCGTGGGTCTGGTTCTTGCGTGGCTTGAGTACTGGAAGACAGGCGACTTTGTGACAACGGACAGTGCCAAGACAATTCTCGTGGGGATGATTCTGGGCACAATAATGTTTCTCAATGTCTGGATCTTCATCTGGCCTAATCAGAAAAAGATAATAGAGGCATCCCAAAAGGGCGAGAAGCCCGATCCCCAGTGGGCAAAGACAGCCCTCACCTTCTCAAGGATCAACACCGTGCTCTCATTTCCTATGCTCCTCGACATGGTGGCTTCAAAGCACTTTCCTATGGACTGGGCACAGCTTGCCCTGTGGGATATCGGAGCGGCAATAGTGGCGGGGGTAGTTCTTTTTATTGTTCAGAGGTAGGTTTTCCACCCCCCTCTTTCCTCCCTCTTCTTCTTTCTCTGTAAACCTCCTCTCTGCAAGCCCTGATAATTCTCTTATACTTGTAATACACGGAGGGGATGTGGATGGGGAGGTTGTAATACCTTTCAAGAACCAGCATTATGTCCTCCGTGGTCATGTAGCGGTGATTTCTTATGAGGCTTTTAATGTACTTTACGATCCTCGTCTCTTTCATGATGCGGGCGCGCGAAGGCGCCCATAGAATTTTACCCTATAAAGTTCTTCATGGCATCGGCGGCTTTCATGGCTTTTTGGAACCTTTGGTTAATCACTTCCCAGTTGAGGTTATTTAGGACCGCGTCAATATAAGGAGGTCTTTTGTTCTTGTAGTCAACATAGTAGGCATGTTCGTAAGTATCAATGACTATGAGGGGGACGAATCCGTGAAGGTTGTAGACATTGTGGGCATCAAGACCGTTGATCATCAGCCTCCCCGAAAAGAGGTCAAGACCGAGAACTGCCCATCCCCTAAAAGCCACCGCT
Organism: Aquificaceae bacterium; assembly: GCA_026982025.1. Lineage (GTDB taxonomy): Bacteria > Aquificota > Aquificia > Aquificales > Aquificaceae > Hydrogenivirga. The sequence continues at coordinate 1,124 of JALSHX010000265.1, forward strand.
GTTGCCTTGAGTTCAGAAACACAGTTGTCCCAGCCTCCCAGGTCCTCTTCTACCTTTTTCTTGAACTCCGCGGATGGCTCACCTTTCTTTCCAAGATGTCCAAAGTAAAGCTCGTGAAGGACTATGCCCATGTAGTTGAAGGTTTCCTCAACCTTCAGCTCCCTGAATTCTGAATAGTTTTGATTTGCCTTTGTCCTATCCGAAAAAACCGAGTCGGAGAGCTTTTCCTGAATCTCGTTAAACTTGACCACATACCCCTTGTAGTGGGCTTCAAAGTGGGGTTCAATCTGCTCGTTGGATATTCCCTCAAGGTTTGAAGGCTTGAGATTATCCTTCGGTTCAAGCTTGAATACCGCCATTTATTTACCTCCTTTGTGGTTTTTGGTCAATTATATCAGCCGTGACGGGCTTTTCTGTATGACTGTTCGCATATACAATTTAGGAATGAGGATTTCTGACATCGGAGAGTTCGGACTGATTGAAAGACTCTCGCTTATAGTGAACGGGGACCTCATAGGGGATGACTGTGCGGTGGTTGAAATTCAGGGATCAAAGCTTTTACTAACAACGGACGCCCTCGTTGAGGGCGTGCATTTTTTGAAGGACTCTGGTCCCGAATCCATCGGGTGGAAGGCTGTATCTGTGAATGTTAGTGATATAGTTGCGGGTGGAGGAAGACCCATGTGGATACTTATTTCCCTTATCCTTCCCGATATTAAGGTTTCATTTGTTGAGAGGATTTACGAGGGCATTTCTTCTGCGTGCAAATTTTACGACTGCAGGGTTGCGGGGGGAAATGTGTCAAAGGGAGAGGCACTCATTATTGATGTTTTTGCTCTGGGAAAAACCTCAAGACCGGTTGGGAGAGGCGGAGCGGAGCCCGGCGACCTCCTCTTTGTTTCCGGCACCCTCGGAGATTCAAGGGCGGGACTTGAGCTGCTCAAGGAGGACCGCAAATCCTATGAACCCTATGAGCTTGCTCTCATTGAAAGGCACACAAGACCAACCGCAAGGATTGATTACGCCAATCACATCTCAAAATACGCAGGAGCGTCCATTGACATAAGCGACGGCCTGCTTCTGGATGCTGAGCATCTGGCAAAAAGGAGCGGTGTGCGGCTTGAAATTGACTCATCAAGGCTTCCAATTTCAGAGGAGCTAAAAAGGTTCTGTGCCGAAAGGGGAAAGGACCCCATTGAATACGCCCTCAGAGGAGGTGAGGATTACCAGCTTCTTTTCTGCCACAGGGAGAAGGATATGAACCCCTTTCTTGACATGACGGTCATTGGGAAGGTTAGCGAAGGGACCGGAGTATTTGTTGACGGGGACAGAATGGGAGGAGGTTTTTCTCACTTTTGATATGATCAGGATGGTGGAGAAGGGACTTGCACGACTTCTTCTGAGGCTGTACGACCTTGCATACATTGAAAGGTGGAATGATCACCCCAAGCCCTTTCACATAACCGAGCTTGATAAACAGGCCCACAAGGCGGTCATTGCCTATGTAATAGCCAAAATAGAGAGAACGGAAGTAAAGTGGCGGGACCTGATTGAAGGATTAATTTTTGAGGCTCTGCAGCGATCCGTTCTCACGGACATCAAACCCCCCATATTTCACAGGCTCGTGAGGGAAGCGGGGAATAGAATCAACGCCTATGTTTTTGATAATGCGGTTCCCGTTCTGGAGATGGTTGATCCCGGGCTCGCCCGACGTTTCATGGAATATTTTCAAACGAAAGAAAACACCCTTGAGAAGAGAATTATAAAGGCATCTCACTTTCTCGCAACTTACTGGGAGTTTCAGTTAATTTACTCCGTAGGCATCAGATTCTACGGCATTGAGAGGATTAAGGAGGCAATAGAAGAGACAATTGAGGATTACTTTGACCTGAGGGCGGTGGAGAGAATCTTTTTAAAGAAAAAGACCTTCAACTTTATTGACCTCGTCGGCCAGCTCAGGTTTCAAAAGAGGTGGATACAGTCCCCGAGAATTCCCCTTACCACCGTTCTGGGACACATGTACATAGTTGCCTGCCTATCTTACCTCATTTCTTACCTCGGCGGGGCATGTCTTAGGAGAAGAACCCTCAACTTTTTCACCGGGCTTTTCCACGACCTTCCGGAGGTTACAACCCGCGACATTATTTCCCCGGTCAAGAAAGGGGCAAAACTTGAAGAACCGCTTAAAAAGATTGAAAGGGAATACCTTGAGGGAGTTATTCTCCCACTGCTTCCGGGTTTTCTTGAGAGGGAATTCAGGTATATTCTCGGGTATATTGAGGAGAAGGATGTTTATGACGAGTTTGCATGCAGAGTGATGCCCGAAGGAGAGAAGTCAAGAAGGGTTGAGGAGATAAGCCCCCAACTCAACAGGGACGAAATGAATCCCATTGACGGAAACCTCGTGAAGCTGTCGGATATAACGGGAGCCTATGCGGAGGCTTTGCTTTCCCTTGCCCACGGAATCAGGTCAAGGCACCTCAAGGACGGAATAGGAAGGCTCAAGAGCGATTTAAAGGAAAAGACCTTCGGTACCGTTTCTTTTGATCTTCTCTCTGGCGAGTTAAGAAACGCAATTCAGGAGGAATTCGGCTTAGATGGGCTTCCTTGAAAGGGTACTATCCGTTAAGAGGAAGGAGGTAGAGGTTTTAAAGGAGAAGGCAGGAGATTTTGAAACCCTCGCGTGCGAGAGGGCGAATCCTCCCGATTTTGAGCGGGCACTTAGGGACTGCAGAACAAAAATAATAGCCGAGGTCAAGAGAAGGTCTCCCTCTTCGGGAGACCTCAGAGATGTGGACGCTGTCTCTCAGGCACTTGCATACGAAAAAGCGGGCGCATCGGCCATTTCCGTTCTGACGGACGAGACCTTTTTCGGAGGTTCCCCCGAAGATCTCTCCCGAGTGGCTGAGAGCGTGAAGGTCCCCGTTCTGAGAAAGGACTTCATAATAGATAAGATTCAGGTCCTTGAAGCCCGAGCCTTGGGTGCCTCTGCGGTTCTTCTTATTGTGAGAATACTTAAACCCGAGGAGCTGGCGGAACTAATATCATTTTCAGGGGAGCTTGGTCTTACACCTCTGGTTGAGGTCTTTTCCTTGGACGAGGCGGACCTTGCCCTCGGTGCGGGTGCCGAAGTTATAGGGATAAATAACAGAGACCTTGATACCCTTGAGCTTGACATCGGTCTTTCCTACGAGCTTGCTCCGAGGATAAAGGAAATGGGAGCCAGATTTGTTGTCTCAGAGAGCGGTATTGAAAAGAGGGAGCAGATCATTGAGCTTATCAATCTGGGAGTTGACGCTTTTCTTATTGGCACCGCCCTGATGAAATCTGAAGACCCCGAATCCTTTCTGAAGGAACTCATGGGTTTTTCACGGTGCGGGTAATATAATTAATGTTGGAGGATTAAAATGAAGGAACAAAATTCATTTGACCTGAACCTTCTTGAAGAAACAACTCAACTTGAATACTTCCTGATCCGGAAGCCAATGAACAGCCCCGAATTCTGGGGGGAGTGGCAGGAGAAGTACGGCAAAGCGGTCCTTGCAAAGGTCGCCCTTAAAAAAATAGCAAGGACCAAAAGGCTCTCTAACGACGAATATTCGCGTCTTAGGACCATGATGAGCGTTTATGAGGAGATAATTAAATATCTTCAACAGCTTAAGGACACAGCCCTCAGCGTTCGCGGAGTTGTTCCCAACTACCCAAATGTGGAGCTTGACGACGAGGACATGGATACGGACTATTGAGGTGGAATAATGATCAGGGGATTTGAAGAGGTTTCAGACAGGGACTTTTACGAAAAGGTTATGGCATCGGAGACGCCTTCCGTTGTTATCTTCACCGACCCCGCAAACGAGAACAACAAGAAGCTTGAGGCTCTTTTTGAACCATTCGTGAAGGAACACGGGGGAGAGATAAATTTCTTCTTTCTGGATGTGACGAGGAACACCTCTTTTGAGGACTTCGGACTTTTTAACTTTCCCGCGGTCCTGTACTTCAGGGACACGATGGAGCTTGATCGCCACGATTTTATTCCAAATTCCGAGCTCGTTGAATCCGCGATAGCAAGGCTTTTGCGGAAAGGCATCTGATATGGAAATTCTCTGGGCTCCCTGGAGAAGCCATTATGTTGAAAATGTTGACAGCTGTGAGGGATGTTTTCTCTGTGAAGCCCTCTCCGCGGGACCGGATAAGTACAGGGAAAACCTCATTTTAAAGGTTTCCAGAAGAAGTTTCATCATCTTGAACAAGTTTCCCTACAATTCGGGACACCTTATGATAGTCCCGATCAAACACACCGGCAGTTACCACGATCTTGAGGGAGACACGGTACTTGATATGGACCTCCTTCTGAAGCTCTCACTCAAAGCTCTGGAGAAGGTTTTTAAGCCTCACGGCTTTAACGTGGGCATTAATATGGGAAGACCTGCGGGAGCCGGACTTGAAAGCCACATTCACCTGCATGTGGTTCCGAGGTGGAGCGGAGATACGAACTTTATGCCCGTTCTCGGAAAGACGAAGGTTATATCTCAGGACCTTATGAGCACATACGACAGGCTGTCGGGGGCTATTGAGGAGCTGGAGAGAAAATAAGAAGGGGTCTTATGGCACTGCTTGAGGTATTTTCCCTCAATTTGTGGTACGGAGACACAAAAGTTTTACACGACATATCCTTTAAGCTTGAAGCGGGAGAGATACTTTCAATTGTTGGTGAGTCCGGCTCTGGAAAGAGCTCAATTCTGAACTCAATAGCGGGCCTTCTCCCCCAAAATGCAAGGCGGGAGGGAAGGATCCTGTTTAAAGGCAAAGACCTGACTCTTCTGAGTGAGGCTGAACATAGGAAGATCAGGGGTAGGGATGTGGGAATGATATTCCAGGAGCCCTCCTCCTATCTTGACCCTCTTTTCACCGCGGGGTCTCAGGTTGAGGAGACATTGAGGTCCCATGTGAGCCGTGCAGATTTTAAGTCGGAAGCCATCGGAGCACTCGCACGAGCGGGGATTCCCGATCCCCAAGAGAAGTACAGAATGTATCCCCATCAGCTTTCTGGGGGTCTCAAGCAGAGGGTCTGTATTGCAAGTGCTATTATATGCAACCCTTCTCTAATTCTTGCGGACGAACCAACAACAGCCCTTGATGTTTCGGTGCAGAAGAGGATCCTTCAGCTTTTCAGGAAGCTCAGGGAGGAGGGAAAGTCAATAATCCTCGTTACTCATGACTTCGGTGTTGTCGCCGAAGTTGCGGACAGGGTTATTGTCTTGAAAGATGGCAGGATAGCGGAAGAGGGTGATGTGTTCGGAATATTTGATTCCCCCCGCGCGGATTACACAAAGAAGCTCCTTTCGGCCCTTTAAGCCAAGAACTTTCTCAAACCCTCAATTATCCTGTCTGCGTTAACCTCGTACTCCCCGCGAGCTATCTGTTCTCTTATTTCTTTAACCTTGCGGGAGAGGTCTTCGTAATCCGTTTCCAGTGCTTGCCTTGCCGCGCTGGAGATCTCAACAACGTCTTCCTTTCGTTGAACCTCGCTGACCTCAGGAACCTCCTTCTTCCTCACCCTCTTCTCGGTTTCAAGCGCCTGACCGATAAGCCTGTTCAGGTTTACCTTGTCTATCATCTCAATTAATAGTATCGGATGTTCTTAAGGATTTTTCAATATTCTTATATGCTTCCCCGAGGAGGGATATGAGGTCCGTTGCCCTTACCGATTCCCTGTGATATTTCTCCTCCGCAAGCTCTCCCGCAATCGCATGGAGTGTAACGCCCAGCTTGAGAGCGGGTTCAATTTTATCCATTTTTCCCAGAAGAGCCGTCAGAATACCCGAAAGCACATCCCCCGTACCGCCCTTGGCAAGAGCGGCAGTTCCCCTTATTGAAATCCACACAAACCCTTCGGGTGTTGAGACGACTGTCCTTGCTCCCTTCAGGACGAGATAGCAGTTGTTCTCCTTTGAAAACTCGGAAGCAACATCGGTCTGATTCTCAATGATTTCATCAGCCCTTAAACCCGTGAGCCTTGAGAATTCTCCTATGTGGGGAGTCAGGACCGCGGGAACTTCCCTTTCCTTTAAAATAGACAGGTCTCCGAGGTCCGCCAGATTGTTAATTGCGTCCGCATCAAGAAGAAGCCTTTTCTTCCAGCCCTTGAGAAGGTCCCTTACGATGTCCTGACCTTCCTCGTATCTATCCATACCCATTCCGAGGGCAAGGGCGCTGAATTTATCCTGTTGGAAAAGAACCTCCTTGACCGAAAAGTAGGAAAGTCTATGAGAGCCCTTAAGGGGGAGGGTCATCTCCTCTATCAGTGAGGATTCAAAGACCGAATTTAGCTCTTGGGGAATTCCCGCACTGACAAGTCCAGCCCCCGCCGATGTTGCGGCAAGGGCGCTCATTATAACGGCACCCGTCTTTCCCCTTGATCCTCCCATTATCAGAACGTGCCCCTCCCTCCTTTTGTGTGTGTCGGGCTCCCTTGATGGAATTTCAAGGTCACAAAGCTCAATTATCTCCCTCCTGATTGAGCCGGCAAGGTATGAGGGAATTGAAATGTCAGCGACCACCACATCACCGCAGTACTTTGATGCGGGAAAGAGGATGTGGCACAGCTTCGGAAACTGGAATGTAACGGTGAGGTCTGCCTTTACAAAGGGCTCCTCAGCCCTTCCGCTGTCAGCATGGAGACCCGAGGGTATGTCAACTGCAACCACTGGCCTCATACTTCTATTTATGCGGCTTATGATGGTTGAGTAAGGTTCCCTCGGCGGAGGCTTGAAGCCCGTCCCAAGAAGCCCGTCAACTATGAGGTCAAAGCCCTCAAGGTCGGGTAGCTCCGTGTGAACCTGTACTCCCAAATTCTTAGCTATTTTCAGCTCAAGGAGCGGATCTCCCGAGAGATCTTCGGACACAAGGTAAATGTGAGAATCTCTCCCCGCCAGCTTAAGAAGCCTTGCAACTGCGATGGCGTCTCCCCCATTGTTCCCCATTCCCGCGATCGCAATAATTCTTCGTGCACCGGGATACCTCTCCGTAATCGCCCTGAACACGGACCTTGCCGCATTCTCCATAAGAACCACTGAAGGCACACCTATCTCCTCAATGGCGATCCTGTCAAGCTCTGACATCTCCTCAGCTTTCAGAACCTTCATGAATTAAAATGATAACAGTATGACTGAACGCATTCACTCCGCCTTCAGGGAAAGCGCCGAGGTAAAGCTCGCCTTCGTTGAAGAATACATGGAAAGGATATACGAGGTGGGCTCAATCATGGCCACCGCCATAAGGGAGGGAAACAAGGTAATTCTCTTCGGAAACGGTGGGAGTGCCGCCGATGCCCAGCACATAGCGGCGGAAATCGTGGGAAGGTACATGAAGGAGAGGAGGGCACTGCCCGCAATA
>JALSHX010000266.1 GCA_026982025.1 Aquificaceae bacterium
CCCCTCCTTGAGATCTGCCAGGCACACTCAACCCCCGCGAGTCCGCCGCCTATTACTTTAACCATTGCAGGATTCTTACCGGCGGTGCCTCCTGATTCTGAAAATCCAATCAAAGACACCCATAACAACGAGCACCGCCACTATTATCAAGATAAGTCCTGTGATCCTATCATCCAATACTTCACAACCTCACTTTCCCTTCATTTTTGGAAGCTGGATAATAGGCGTCATCTTGGTGTCGTAAGGAATAAGAATTATGGTGTTGTTTCCGCTCTCCGCGTACTCTTTGATGTTTTCAAGGAACTTCCACATTAGGTATTCCCTCGTCAGAGATCCCGCTATAATCCTGTTGGCATCAGCTATTCCCCTCGCCTCAATTTTCTTCCTCTCTGCCTCAAGCTTCTCCTTCTCAACGAGGAACTTCATCCTCTGGGCTTCCTCAAGGGCTCTCCTCTTTTGTTCAATCGCCTCCACCACCTTTGAAGGAAGTTTTATATCCCTGATCAGGATCTCGTCAAGGGAGATGAACCTCTTTTCAAGCTCCTTCCTCACCTGATCGGCGATCTTCTGCTGAATCATAGCCCTTTCCTGATACACCTGAGCGCTGTCCAGAGTTGCAACCACATCTCTGACAGCGGACCTTATGACGGGCTTGATTATCCTGTCCTCGTACATGAGACCGTACTCAATAAAAATCTCCGCCGCCTTATCGGGAAAGATCTTGTAAAGGGTGGTGAGCTCCACATTAATAGTTAAACCGTCCTTTGAAAGGGCGTTAATTGAGTTGGCACCGGTCAGATCGTAACTGTGGGTCCTAACCGACATCTTCTCAACCCTCTGAATGAAGGGAACTATCAGGTGAAGACCGGGTTTCATCTCCTCTTTGCTCGCCTTCCCCAGCGTGAGCTTCACACCCACAAATCCGCTGGGAACTACCACAAAGGGATTTGAGATAAACCCGATGAGTATTACTGCTCCGATGACAACTCCGAGAATAACCAACCCTTTGGGAACCTGCGGTGGCTTCGGGTATCTAATGGGATCCATGTCCATTTCGCCCCTCCATAAAGGCTTTATATATAATAAGCCTTAAATGGAATGCGAGGTATGTTTATGGGAAAAGCCATCTCTCCCGAAGGAAGCAAGCCTTCTCAGAACCTTCGGTCTTTCGGAGGAAGAGATTAAAGAAAAGCTGAGTCAACTACCGCACCGTATCAAAAGAAGTCAGGGGGGAATTGACATACTCTTTGAAGATCCGGGGGACAGGGACAGAGCAGGAAAAGTTCTCGGACAGAATGTGTACTCAACCGGTGAGCCTATGGAGGAGGTGGTGGGCAGGCTTCTCAGACAAAAGGGTTACACCCTTTCCTGTGCGGAGAGCTGTACGGGGGGACTGGTCAGCACAAGGATCGTGAATGTGCCAGGAAGCTCGGACTACTTCGTGGGTGGCGTTATCGTTTATTCAAACCGGCTAAAGGTGGATCTTCTTGGCGTCGGGGAGGAAACCCTGAGAAAGTTCGGAGCGGTTTCCGAAGAAACATGCAGGGAAATGCTCATGGGTTTGAGAGAGAGGCTCGGAACGGACTGCGGAGTTGCAATTACGGGAATCGCGGGTCCCGGCGGAAGCGGACCAAAGCCGGAAGGCTTGACCTACATCGGTGTTTATGTGAATCATGAAGAAAGCATTGAGGAGAGAATTCTGCCCGGGAGCAGAAATGGGAGAAGATTTTTATCTTCCCAGATAGCACTTAATAAACTGAGATTAATGCTTCAAGAGGAGGAGCTATGAAGATTCATCCAACTGCAATAATAGGTAGTGAAGTCATACTTGAAGAAGGAGTAGAGGTGGGTCCCTTCACAGTCATAGAAGGAGAGGTGAAAATCGGCAGGGGAACGAAGATCGGTGCGAGGGTTTCTATCCGGGGAAGGACTACCGTAGGGGAGGAATGCCGTATCTTTGACGGCGCGGTTATAGGTGAAGAGCCTCAGCATCTCAAGTATGAGGGTGAAGAGAGCGAAGTAATCATTGGAAACAGGGTGGTGATACGGGAATTTGTTACAGTCCACAGGGGAACGAAGATTGACAGGATGAAAACTGTTATCAGTGATGAGTGCATGTTAATGGCTTACTGCCACGTTGCCCATGACTGCATTCTCGGAAGGGGAGTAATTATGGCGAGCTACTCGGGACTCAGCGGTCATTGTGATGTCGGGGAGTACGCCTTCATAGGAGGTCTTTCCGGCGTTCATCAGTGGACAAGGGTTGGAGCTTACGCAATGGTGGGAGGAGCTTCGGGCGTAACCCTTGACATCCCACCCTTTACTATGGCAGCCGGTTCAAGGGCTGAACTCTACGGAATAAATGTGAAGGGTCTTGAGAGAAGGGGATTCAGCAAAGAGAGGATAGAAAAGCTAAAGAGGGCATACAAAATTCTTTTCAAGGAGAAGATCCTTCTCAAAGACGCCATTTCAAAGCTGGAAAAGCACTTTGAGGGAGATGAGGACATAAATCTCATAATTGACTTCATAAACTCAAGCAAAAGAGGAATTGCAAGGGACGCGAGGGAATAAGGTGAAGGCTCTTGTTCTCGCGGCAGGACTGGGAACGAGATTCAAAAGCAAACTGCCCAAAGTCCTCCATCCCATACTGGGAAAGCCAATGATCTGGTTTGTTCTTGACACACTGCGTAAGGGAGGAATAAAGGAAATAGGGATAGTTGTGGGTTACAGGAAAGAAATGGTAATGGACGCCCTCGGAGGGGGCGTGAGTTTTTACATTCAAGAAAATCCTAAAGGCGGAACCGCTGATGCGGTAAGGTCCGCCCTTGAATTCTTCAAGGACTATGAGGGATATCTTCTGATCACCAACGGAGACTCACCCCTCGTTTCCCCCGAAACCATAAAAAACCTTCAAAGGTTCATTCACATGACGGAGGAGTACGAGGGTGTTGCGCTGGGAGGAGTGGTACTGACCTCGGTTTTGGACGATCCCACCGGATACGGCAGGATCGTAAAGGAGAAAGGAACAGACAGAATTTTAAAAATTGTTGAAGAAAAGGACGCGGATCCATCCCAGAAGGCTATAAAGGAGGTAAACGCCGGTGTTTACGCGTTCAGAGCTGACCTTTTGAAGGAAGCTCTTGAGAACATAAAGCCCAGCGAGGTTACGGGAGAGCTTTACCTCCCGGAGGTGGTGGAGTGGATGAGGGAGAGGGGCGCAGAGGTGAGGTCCTTCATGGCAACTGACCCTTACGAAGTGATCGGAGTTAACACAAGGTGGGAGCTGTCCTTTGTTGAGAACATAATTAAACTGAAGATCATCAGGTTCTGGTCGGAGAGGGGAGTAACCTTTCACATGCCGGAGACTGTATGGGTGGAGCCCGATGTTGAATTCGGAAAGGACTGTGAAGTCTTTCAGGGTGTTGTCCTGAAGGGAAAAACGAGGGTGGGCGAAGGGGCAAGGATCCTGCCCTACACAGTCATTGAAGACAGCGAAATAGGACCCGGCTCAGTTGTTGGACCCTTTGCACGCATAAGAAACGGAACCACTTTAGATGAGAAGGCAGAGATAGGAAACTTCGTTGAAGTCAAGAATTCAAGGATAGGAAGGGGAGTAAAGGCAAAGCACCTCGCATACCTCGGCGATGCCGAGGTGGGTGATGAATCCAACATAGGAGCGGGTGCAATCACAGCAAATTACGATGGCAGGAGGAAACACAGAACCAAAATTGGCAGGAGGGTCTTTGTAGGAAGCAACTCTCTCCTCGTCGCTCCCCTTAAGCTGGGTGACCTTTCCTACATTGCTGGGGGATCCGTCATTACTAAGGATGTTGAACCTGGAGACCTGGCGGTGGAGAGGTCAAAACTCAGGATCCTCAAGGGAAAGGGAAAGGAGAAACTTCAGGACTGAAGGTTTCGCTGGACGCTCAGGAACAGCTCTGAATATACCCTGCTCAGAAGGTCCACCATGTCTCCGTTTCCCTCAACCTCAATAACCGCAAAGCCGTCCTCGGACCTCCTGATCCTTCCTCTGAGTGCTGTTTTGATTCCCTTAAAGCTGAGGGTGAGAGTACATTGGTCACCAACGATCCTCATATCGGGGGACACCCCAACAGAGACAAGGCTGATGTCAACAACCCTTCCCCTGTAGTTCTCCTTTCCGACCTGAACCACGGCGGGTATGTCAAGAATTCCGTCAACCTTTACCCTCGGGAGCTTTCTCCTGTCTTCGCTAACAAAGTCCAGAACGCCCGTGATTTCCTTCTCTCCGATGCCAACAACCCTTATCTCACCGATCCGGCTTCTCTCGTCCTCTATGAGGATGAATATGACGGTCCCCTTCTTTACCCTTTGCACAAGGGAGGTGGGAAAGAGGTGCCTTATCCTCACGGTTTTTGAGTCAACAGGGTAAAGGGTCATGGTCACCGGAACATAGAAGCGGTTAACGCTCAGGAAACCTCTATACCGTCTTCCGGACCTCAGAATCTTTGTTGCATCTATCACTTATGTACCTCCTTAAAATTTGATAGTGGTAATTGATCTTTGCCATCATTTTGTTGCTGTCTTTACCAGCCCTGTCGGGGTGATATCTCCTTACCAGCTCCCTGTACCTTTTAACAAGGCTCTCCTCGTCAAGCTCCTCAAGACCGAAAAACCTTAGGGACTCGCCTATTCTTGCGGGGTGAGATGCGGGGTTTTTACAAAACCTCCAGTATATCCTAACATAGGTTTTGAGAAGGTTCATCCTCTCTCTTCTGAACTCCTCGTAAGAGCTGACTATTGCAGAGGGGCTGAAGTAATAAACGAGGTCCCTGATCACCTGCCTCTCAAACCACTCCCTGAAGAAAACATCCTCATCAAGGTGTCCGTAGGCTCTGTAAAGGTCGTGAAAGGATGAAAGGAACTTCTCCATTCTTGTTTCGTACATGTGTTCAATTACCTTCTTGCAGAACCGGTGCATACTCCATAACTATTACACCATACTATCTATGGTTCTTACGGTGTCCTGCATCACGCTCATCAGGGATTCAAGCTTTGAGGAAACCTCCTCGTACTTGCCCCTCAATGCCTCCATTCTATACTGAACGAGGTGGAAGAGCTCCTCAACATCCGAAGCCTGATCCCTCTGCTGATTCGCCTTCTTTGAAACCTCTTCCATGTGCTTCTTGGTATTTTCAATCTTCTTGTCTATATCCTTAAGAAGGGTGTCTATGTTTTCAGTAAATTCCATTGTCTTACCCGCAAGTCTCCTCACTTCCTCCGCTACCACCGCAAAACCCCTTCCCAGCTCACCTGCCCTCGCCGCCTCAATTGCCGCATTGAGGGCAAGCATATTGGTCTGCTCTGATATCTCGTTTATAAGGGAAAGGATTTGCACTATGTTTTCTGACTGTCTGCTCAGGTCCTGAACCAGCTCAAGGTCCTTTTCAAGGTTCTTCTCGGTGTCAACGGAGACGGAAGTCATGTCTTTGACTATCTCAAGCCCGTTGCTCACGATTCTGAAAACCTCTTCAAGCTCCGAAAAGCTCGCCATAGCCTGAGAAGAAAGCCTGTTTATGTCCTCAATAAGAGGCTCAAGCTGTTCTTTCACAGAGGCAAGGCAGTCCTTAATTTCCTCTTTAATTGCCCCATCCTCCTCCTCCTCATCCTTTACGCGTTCTTTTTCTTTTGAGAAGACGATGAAACTATCCGTCTTTTTTACCACTTTGATTTCTGGACAGGAAGAAATTTCTTCAAGGGGAACCTCCTTTAGGAGTGCTCTTGCGGAATCATTTATAAACTCAATGCCTCCTTCCCCCGTAATAACTACACCCTCCTCAAGACTGTTTAAAATGTCTTTTAGCCGAAGAAGATCCTTCCTCAAGTCCGAAACTTCCTTTTCAAGGGATTTAATTTTACCGGCGCTGAAGAACATGGCTCGCACCCCCGCAAAATTAAAAAATCATTTGAAGATCTTTTCCATCTTTTCCTTAAGAACCTCAGGCGTAAAGGGCTTAACTATGTAGTTGTTTACACCCGCCTTGAGAGCCTCCATGACATTTTCCTTCTTTGCCTCCGCGGTGACCATGAGCACGGGAAGAGACTTCAGGTTTTCGTCCGCCCTTATCTCCTTCACAAGCTGAAGCCCGTCCATCTCCGGCATGTTCCAATCCGTTATCACAAAGTCAAACTTCTCCTTCTGGAGACGGGCAAGAGCCTGCTTGCCGTTTTCCGCCTCCTCAATGTTTGAATAACCCAGCTGGTTGAGAATAGTCCTGATTATCCTTCTCATTGTGCTCATATCGTCAACTACGAGAATCTTAATGTCAGACGGCGGCATGGGCATGCTTTATCCTCCTCATTTTTTCACAGTCCGAACTCCTCCAGCAAAGCATCAACATCCTCCTGAGAAACCCTGTCCTTGGAAAGGATCTCGCTTACCTTACCCTTCAACCCAGAAATTTCCTCCTTCTTCAGGTCCTTTTCCCTTGCTACCTGTGAAACTATTACATTTAAAAGTGCGTTTTTAATGTTCTCAAGTAGTTCAAGGACGAGTTTCAATTGCTGACCTGCAAGGTCGTGAAAGGAGAGATGAGAGTAGAGCTCAAGAATCTTCTTTATATTCTCCTCATTCTTACTGTTAACCGATTCAAGCCTTGACTTGATCTGATTAACCGGATTCAGTGACAGAAGAAAGTTTATATCTTTTTTTATCTCCTCGGAGTTTTTATTAATTTCCTCAAGAAGGCTCATTATCTTGTGGGATTCCTTCTCCAGGTAAGCCATTACATCCTCAATGTTTCTGGTTGTTTCCGGTATGAGCTGGGAGCTTTCAGAAACGGGTTTTTTTATTCCCTCAATGACACTCTCAAGACTTTTAACATTCTCTATAAGCTCCTTTATTATCGCCTCAAGGTCTTTCATTCCAATTACCGCCGTTGGAAGTTTCAACATCAATTACCTTTACGGCTTTCCTACCTCCGGATTCTCCCAAAATTCCCTTAAACATTGAAACTCCTTCAGCCTTCAGGAACACCGATTCTGGCGCTGTTTTACTTATCGGAACGAGATCTCCTTCTTTTAGCTCAAGCACATCTTTTACGGACATTGAAAGCGATGGAAGAACAGCGTCAATCTTAACGGGAGTGTCAAGGAGAACAGCCATCATCTGCCTCCTGTCAGCCCCGCTCTCGGACTCCGCAGTCCTGAGCACATCCCTTATGGGTTCAATGGTTTTCATAGGTATGGCGAGGTAAATGTTGTTTTTGAGCCCCTCTATGTCAACTTCAAGGGTTGCAATTATCACGATCTCGTTGGCACTCACCGTAATCAATCTCCTCGGATTTTCCTCAAGCCCTACAAATTCCACCTCTCCCCTTCCCACGAGCTCCTTCCACGAGTCGTTCAGATGCCTCAGGAGTATTTCAACTATGTTGTTAATTACCTTTAGCTCTACCTTGGTAAAGTTCCTGCCCTCAATTTTGTACGGCTGTGCGGGTCCTCCGAAGATGATGCTGATTATTATGTAGATAAGCTTCGTGTCTATAACAAGGTACATCCTGCCTCCGAGACCCTCAAGATTCACAACAGCAATGGCAGAAGGAACAGGAATTTTAAGAACAAAGTCCGATATCTTCTCGGTCTTTATGTCGGAGAGGGATATGGCGTCAAGGTTAAATATCATTCCCCTCAGCTCCGTTGTTGCCGTTGAAACCCACCTGTTGATGACCTGCTCAAGCTTTATCAGCCTCGTGGGGGAAATCCTCTCAAGCTTTGAGACATCAAAGATTTCATACTCAACCTCTTCCTTTTCCTCCTCACCCTCCTCCTTCCCGAGGCTCTGTAGGAGCATGTCAATCTCGTCCTGCGAGAGGAATTCCTCACCTGCCATCAAAATTTAAATATAGCAAAGATTAGCCGATAAATCATATACCCATGAAAAACCCTCAAGAAGGAGGTAACAATGAGCTCCTACGGTATTAATGAGCAAAACCTGATATTAAGAAAAGAATTCATGAATATAACTGCCGAGGATGTAGAAGTTTTGCGAAATTTATATCCTTGGGCAAAAAAATACGGTCAAAAGATAATTAAAGAATTTTATGACGTACAATTTTCTTTTAAACAGACTTACGAATTTTTCAAAAGAGTAGCTGAGAATAAGGGCATATCTATTGAAACATTAAGAAGTCATGTTGAGCAAACTCAATTACAGTATTTCTTAGACATATTTGAGGAAGCTAAAAGAGGTGGAACTTTTGGAGTAGATTATTTTGGTCGTCGTTTAAAAATTGGATCCGTTCACAATGTTTTAAACCTCCCAATGAAATGGTATATAGGAAGCTACTCAATTTATTTGAACTTAATTTTAAAGTATCTATCTAAAGAGTTCACCTTTAATCCATGGATGAGAAGCAAAGCAATAGTCGCAATCACAAAGGTCTTTATTTATGACATTCAAAGCGTTTTTGATG